>JAISRA010000023.1 GCA_031273885.1 Endomicrobium sp. | reverse complement strand
TGTATGTCAAAAAATGGAATTAAAACCTGAACCTGTATCAACACAGATTATTCCGCGCGACAGACATTCAATTTATTTCTCCACGCTTGCCCAGGTAGGTGCGGGTCTTGAAAGAATTGCTATAGAAATAAGACATTTACAAAGAACTGAAGTTCTAGAAGTCGAAGAACCTTTTACAAAAGGACAAAAAGGATCGTCTGCGATGCCTCATAAAAGAAATCCGATAATCTCTGAAAATATATGTGGTCTCGCAAGACTTCTTAGAGGATATGCCACAATTGCAATGGAAAACATTGCATTATGGCATGAGCGCGACATAAGCCATTCTTCTACAGAAAGAGTTATGTTTCCGGATGCTTCTATAGTTTTGCATTATATGCTTATAAAAATGCGTGGTTTGCTTGCTGATCTCAATGTTTACCCTAAAAATATGCAGGCAAATTTAGATAAAACAAAAGATATTATTTTTTCAGGTACATTGTTGCTTTCTCTTGTAGACAAAGGCATGTCAAGGGAATCAGCTTATGCAATGGTGCAAGGGGTGGCATTTGATGCAAGAGATAAGAAAACATCTCTCGAAGAAGCGTGTTTAAAAAGTTCTAATATAAAGAAATATTTAACTGCAGAAGAAATAAGAAGAGATTGCAACATTAAATCGCAGCTTAAGAATGTGGATTATATATTTAAACGTATATTCAAAAAAGAAATCGTATTTTAGTTGATTGCTAAAACAAGTAAGTACAACTCTTTTGTCTTCGTTATTTTTTAGAATTATTTTGTTTGGAAAGGAGGTTCTCTGTTGAAGTTGAAAACGAGGTGGTTTACGACAGTTTGTTATGTATTGCCACTTCCACATATCTTAATATCTTATTTGAGGCCGTAAAACTTTCAAAATAAATCAAATATATTGCAATAGTTTTACAACTTTAACAACAAAAAACTACAATTCATATACTTAACCTTACAGCTTATTCGATCTTAAATAAGAATATTTAAGAGTATGATTAAGTAAATAATACTCTATCCATAAGGCGTCAATAAGTGGTATGCATTATTCCTAATACGTTTTAATAATGGAAGATTTTCACATTCGGCAATTGTAACAAGTTTCGCTTTTAGCCTTTTCGCTTCGGCGATCATTGTAAGTTTTTTTGCTAATTTTTTGCTGAAAATTTCTATGTTAGATTCGAAGTTTAGTCTAAAACTTCTAACGTCCCAGTTTGCAGAACCAACAAAAATCCATTCATCGTCAACTACAAAAATTTTACTGTGGTCAAAGGGTGGTGGAGTACGGTAAATTTTTACTCCACAGTTAACTAAACGCAAAAAATTAGGCTCGATTGCTTTGTCTATAAAACCATGATCACTTTTCTCAGGAATTATTATCTCAATATCAACACCTCTCATTGCAGCCATTTCAAGAGCTGTAAGAATATTGTTCTCAGGAAGGAAATAAGGTGTTACTATAAGAATTTTTTTTATTGCTATATTTATCGCGCCGTGGGTAATAATCTCAATTACATCTTTTTTATTATCAGGTCCGTCAGAAATTATTCTTGCCGCTATTATCCCGGCTTCGATGTTAGGCAAGCCTCTAGAGATAGATTGAAATTTTTTACCTGTAGTAAATTCCCAGTCATCTTCAAACACTTCAGATATTTGTTTTATTACAGGTCCTTCAATCCTAAATGTAAGATCTAAAATACCGTTTTTAAAATCGTTTATTAGAACGTTTTGTTTTGCAAGATTCATTCCGCCAAAAAAAGCGATTTTTCCATCAATTGTCATGATTTTTCTGTGATTTCTTAAGTTTACAAAAGGAAGTGTTACAGGAATATGTGGTGGAAGAAACACGCCATATTCTAAACCTTTAATTTTCGCAAGTTTTTTTTCTATTGAGCGATGAAAAAATTTTAAGGTGCCTATACCGTCAACTAGAATTTTTATGGAAACGCCATTTTTGATAGCAGTTTTAAAAGCTTCTAGAAACTTATCTGTTACACTGTCGTAATTAAAAATATAGCTTGATATAAAAACTTCTTTTTTTGCATTTTGTATATCTTTTATCATTTTTGGATATGCTTCAATGCCATTCTGTAGAGGTTCCACAAAATTTCCGCAAACAAATCTCTGACGGTATGCGTTATATCCAAAATTTATAAACTGTCTGAAATATAAAGGCAGGTTATCAAAAATACTCTTTATTATTTCGTATGAGTATTTCCCAGATGAGCCAACATTTTTTCTTAAACGAATTCCTTTTCTTTTTACTCTATTAATTCCTAAAAAAATATACAGTATTGTGCCAACAAATGGAGACAAAAACACAAGAGCTATCCATCCTACGGAGCTTTTAATGTCATCTTTATGCAATAATAGATGTATGCTCGTTATCACAGACAAAGCAATGTAAATACTTGTCGCAAAAAAAGCTCGCAAATCAGAATTGATAAAGTTTGAAAATATGTCTATAATCATTGTGCTGTTTCCAGTGACACGTATATTACCAAAACTGATATATTTTGGCAAGAAAAAACATCATTAGAAAGAAGGTTTTTTTATTAAAATATATTAATAATGAAATAAAAAAATTATTAATTTTAATAATAAATTTGATTTTAAACTTAGTTAAAAAGACATAAAGCTAACCTTTATGAAGTGTTAGTATCTAATTTTACATTTAACTTTAAACTTATGAAAAATGAAGTGGCTTTGTAATTTGATAATCATTTGTCTTTATTATAAAATGTAATAAAAAGAGGAATTAAGACGTTTTAGTTTTGGGTAGTCAAACAGAATTATTTGCAATGTTTAAATATCCCGTAAAACGGTTTTAATGTAATTAGTGAAATCCGGACAAAGCAGTATTCGTATATGAAAGTTGCCTAAAGCTTTTAAAGAAATTTTTTGTTAAAGTAGATTTATATTAGTTTAGTGCATCTGTAGTATTTTTACTCTTACAGGCAAAAGAATTTTTAAAAATTATAGGATAGTTTAGATGAGGAATGCCGTAATAATAGTAGCAGCAGGTTCAGGCAAAAGATTTGGAAACAAAGTTCCTAAACAATTTTTAAAATTTAATGGTAAACCAATGTTTTTGTGGAGTGTGTTCGCATTTGCCTCAATAAAAAGTTTTAAACAAATAATTGTGGTTGTCCCTTCAAACATGCTTCAAGCTCTAACAGAACAATACAAAACAATTTTTGAATGTGCAATCGGTGGAAAAGAGAGATTTGATTCAGTAAAAAACGGACTTGCTATTGTTAGAGATGATATTGATTTTATTGCCGTGCATGATGCAGCAAGACCTTTGATAGCTGAAAAGGATATTTTATACGTTTTAAAAGAAGCAGAAAAAACAAATGCGGCTATTGCGGTTGAGAAACCCAAAGATACTATCAAATTAGTTTCAAATGATGATAAAATATTAAAAACTTTAGACAGACTATATTTAAGAAACGCTCAAACTCCACAAATTTTTGAGGCTGTACTTCTTAAAAAAGCTTATTCTAAAAAAATATCTGCAAATATTACCGATGATTCACAACTTATAGAAAATTTAAAAGTTAAAGTTTCTGCTGTTGAGACAAGGTTTCCAAACTTTAAAGTAACAACAAAACAAGATTTTGCATTAGGGGAAAAATTGCTGAAATCTTAAAATTTATCGTTTAAAGGTAATAAAAATGTACATAGGTTTTGGATATGATGTTCATAGATTTAAAAGAGGCATGGATCTTATTTTAGGTGGAGTAAAAATAAAAAATGTCAAAGGCCTTGTTGGTCATAGTGATGCCGATGTCCTTCTACATGCTTTAATGGATGCTCTGCTTGGTGCTGCAGGTTTAAATGATATAGGTCATTTTTTCCCAGACACAAATCCTAAATATAAAAATATCTCAAGTATTTTTCTGTTGGAATTTATTTATAAAGAGTTAGAGAAAAAGAAATTTTTTATTGATAATGTAGATATTACCGTTATAGCTGAAACCCCGAAAATATATCCTTTTGTTGATGAAATGAAAAAAAATATTTCAAAAGCAGTTAAGTTAAAAAAAGAAAGAATAGGAATAAAAGCGACCACAAATGAAAAAATTGGTTTTCTTGGTCGTGGTGAAGGGATAGCTGCTATGGCAGTTGCTTCCATAAGTAAAAAATTGAAGTAATGTGTGCATCAAGAGTTACTAGTTATTTAAGTTATTTTTCTTATTATTTTAAAAAAAAGATAGGTTCCAAATTGTTGTTAAGTGAATACATAAAAAGGAAATCGTAACAATGATAAAAGTTCATAACACTCTCTCCAATAAAAAAGAAGAATTTAAACCTAAGAAAGAAAATTTTGTATCCATGTATGTATGCGGCGTAACTCCTTATGATGAAGTTCATTTGGGACACGCTAGAGCTTATGTGGTGTTTGATATTATAAAAAGACACTTACTAAAAAGAGGTTATCAGGTAAGACATGTACAAAACTTTACAGATGTTGATGATAAAATTATAAAAAGATCACAGGAAAAAAATATAGAACCTTCAGAACTTACGCATATTTATATAAACGATTACTTTGTACAGACAGATAAGCTAAATATTTTAAAAGCAGAAGTATATCCGCGTGTTACTCAAATGATACCTCAAATAATTAATTTTATTAAAGATCTTGTAGATAAAGGGTTCGCTTATGAAGTTGGTGGCGATGTTTATTTTTCAATTTATAAATTTAAAGATTACGGGAAACTGTCGAAAAGAAATCTTGACAATTTAAAAGCAGGGATAAGGTGTGGTATTTGCGGCGATAAAAATTCAGTTTTTGATTTTGTTTTATGGAAAAAGACAAGAGGGAATGAACCTAAGGAAGTTGTGTGGGATAGTCCTTGGGGCAAAGGTCGTCCGGGATGGCATATCGAATGTTCTGTAATGTCGTCGGAACTACTTGGCGATACGATAGACATACATGGTGGCGGTCAGGATTTAATATTTCCGCATCATGAAAATGAAATTGCTCAAAGCGAAGCAAAAACAGGAAAACATTTTGTTAAATACTGGATACATAACGGTTTTGTCACTATAAACAAAGAAAAAATATCCAAATCTATAAATAATTTTTTCACACTTAAAACAATATTTAAAAAATACAATCCACGTGTAGTGCGCTACTATCTTTTAACGCAACACTATTTAAGTCCGTTAGATTTTTCCGATGCAGGTCTTAATACGGCAAAAAATACTTTACAAGGAATGGACGACGCTTATTTAAGACTTGTTTCGTCTGCCAAAGAATCTACAATGGAAATAACAGACAAAGATTTATTAGATTTGCAGAATAAATTCTTAACTGCACTTGATGATGATTTTAATTCAGAAAAGGCATTGTCATATCTCCATGAATTAAAGAATAAAATATTAAATGAATTGTTTACAGCAAATACTACAAGACTTGCTCGATTGAGAAAACTTTTTGAAGATTTTGCTGAGAATTCTTTAGGCATTGTGCCTCCAAAAGAACAAAAAAACAATAAAGATTTACAAAATCTTTTAAAAAAAAGGAATGAAACAAGAAAAAATAAAAACTGGGCTGAATCCGACAGACTTAGAAAACTTATAGATGAAGAAGGTTATAAGATAGTAGATAATAAAAACGGATCTTCCGTGCTTGTAAAGAAGCTTTAACTAGTTATTACAGCGAAAAATATGAAGCAGTATTAATTATATATGTATGGGTATATTGTAAGGATTTTTTAATGTATAAAAAAAATAAACAGAAATTATTTGAAAATATTGTTTACGGACGCAATTCGGTTTTGGAACTCCTTAAAGCAGGAAAACGCACTGTAAATAAACTGATAGTTGCTAAAACTGCAAGAGGTACGACAATTTCAGAAATTATTAATCTCGCAAAACAAAAATGTATAGCCGTGCATACTACGCCACCTGAAAAGTTAGACAAATTTTCTGAAAATTCACAGGGCATAGCAGCAGAAGTTTCGCCGATAGAATATACGAAATTAACTGATTTAATAGCAAAAGCGAAGCAGTTTCCTAAATCGTTGCTTGTAATATTAGATGGTATAGAAGATCCTCATAATCTTGGAGCGATTATAAGAAACTGTGTGGCGTTTGGTGCAAATGGAGTCATAATTCCAAAATGGAGAGCAGTCGGTGTAAATGAAACTGTTTCAAAAGCCTCTGCTGGCGCTATAGAACACATCTCAATTTCAAAGGTTGCAAATGTTAATCAAACAATAAATTTATTAAAGAAGAACAATTTTTGGATAGCTGGTGTTGAAAATGGTGGACAGCTATTGGAAGTAGTAAATTTAATTTTCCCTCTTGCAGTAATAATAGGAAGTGAAAGCTACGGAATTCACAGTTTAACAAAAAAGAACTGCGATTTTTTAATATCAATTCCGCAAGTAAATACAATATCTTCATTAAATGCGTCATGCGCATCTGCCGTAGTTTTATATGAAGCAGCAAAGAAACGAAGATAGACAATAATTGTCTAATATCTCTAATTTCTTTTAATGCTTTGGCAGCTACAGTGCCATGGTAATCAAACGCTTAAAGGAATATAGAAATAGATAAGATATGACTAAAGGCTCATATGGCAGAATCTGTAAATATAATATTATAAACTAATTACTTCTTACAAATTACAAATTTAGATACTACTATAGTGATAGTAACTTTTATTCTGCTTTAATTTGCTGATAAGATTTATAAAATTACTAGAATTTTTAATATGCTTTTCCCTAACATCTCAGACAAATAATTCTTGATAAGTCTTATAAAAATATGTATCCCTTCAAAAACATATTATATGAAAAATTTAAACATAAGACTGGATTGCTTTTGATTCTTTGCAATGAATGATTGAATAAATGTTTGTAGGAAACATGTCCTTTGTCTAAGTTGTTTTCTTAGGTGATTTAGAAAAAAACATAGCACTACTATATTCAATAAGTAAGGATATAAAAGGAAAGTCTCTCCATGAAAGTAAATCTGATAATTTATTTAAAGTTCTCACAATGTACTTTCAGCTTAGCTTTTTCTTGATTTGGTTATACACGGTAATACTTTTGACAGTTTCTAAAAATATCGTAAGAATCCTAATGATTTCATTAACAAGATAAAGTTAAAGCAGTGTATTTTTTGCTTTCTCTTTAATAATAATAGATTGAACAATTCTCAAAGAATATTCAGTTTCATTTGCTTTAAATCTTTTGACATTATAGTTTTTTTGCTGCCTTGAGGCCAGTCGTTGGCAATAAGAAGAACCAATGTAAAGAGCAAAACAAAAACATCATTACTACTTTTTTAATTTTAATATAAAGCCTCTTTTAAAATACACTGGATTACCCTTAGTTTATAAAAATCTCATTTTTAATAAAAAATTACAAAACTAGCGGGATTATATACAAAATCAAATCTCATAGCTAGTTTTTGGATAAGTTCTATATAATATTATGATTATGGACATCAACACTTTACTGTTTTTAAGTTTAAACACTAGAGAGTTTGAAAATTACTAATTGCTACACTCTTAAATAAGTGGTTAAGTGTGGAGTAAATTGAGATGTTTATTATAGCAGAAGCAGTATGTATATGATTATGTATGAAATGTAAAAACAATTTTAAGCAAAAGGTATTCATGGCGTAATTTGTAAAAAATGAAAAGAAATTCATTTATGGATGCATTCCTGTTTGAAAAAAGATTTTTAAACCACAAGTAAGAACAAATAGTATTTTAATTTGCCACAAAATTATAGAGGTCTATTCTTTATTATTATCGAAATTTCTAAAGAAATTATCAAAGAAGGGAACCTTCTTGACAAAAAATATTATTTGTAATATAATACAGGAGTTCGTAAAACGACGGAAGTTTCTTGTTATATTATAAAGTCAAGCACTGCTTGACTTGACAAGAGGTTTGAGTTATTATATAATCAACACCATTATAATAGTAGTTGTTATTTTTCTAGAAGTTTTCAGATATTTGAAAAGAATAGTATTACAGTGTAGCAATGCCAAAGTTTTTTATTATATATATTAGTTAAAGTATTTGTTAAGTTTATCGGCGACTTAAAAGTTTTATTTAGTAGGTTAAAAGGTAGTTGCAAAATAATTTTCTTTGTGTTATACTACGATATAGGTAAGTCATAAAGACAGTAAGAGTATTTTCGTTGTAATAGTTCTTTGAAAACTAAATAATACAAACAAACAGATGCCTTGCAAAAAAGGCGAACATGTAATTCAAGGGTCAATTAAAAAATTTTATTTAAAAGAGAAGTATCAGTAAATAAGAGCTTATTAACAAATCTCTATAATTTTATGGAGAGTTTGATCCTGGCTCAGAGTGAACGCTGGCGGCGTGCCTAACACATGCAAGTCGAGCAGAATTCTTCAGAGTATCGTAGAGTTTAGCGGCAA
>JAISRA010000137.1 GCA_031273885.1 Endomicrobium sp. | reverse complement strand
CACAGATTTTAATTATATGTTTCCCTTTAGATTTTAAAGTAAAATGTGAAAAGAAAGTTGCGACACCATAAACTTTTGAAGGAGAAATATTTAAATATGATGCTATAAAAACTAAAACCCCTTCCGGTAAATACTTATATTCTTCCTGTACAGCTTGAAGAATAGGTATAAGTCTTGACTTGTTAAAACCATTTTCTTCAAGAATTCGACACACTGTTTCAAATTTTTCATAATTTGATCTCATTCGTTTTATTCCTCCCCACAGACTTGAATTAAAAACAGATATATTATTTCTACATTTTTTGTCACTTCGTATTCTCACTCAATCCCTTAATAAAATTATGTTAAACTTTATAATACAATTCGACTTTATCAAAAATTTTTTTTCAAAAACATTAGCTTATTTTATTCAGTTTAAAACTGTGAGCAAAAACACAAAACTTTTTATATAGACACAAAATATTCTACGATATAACTTAGGTGCCGTCAATATGTTTCATTGCAAAAACAAAAAATGATAAAAGTATAATTTTCACTTATATTTACTTGTTTTTTTGTTTTGATATAAGATATTTTAATATTATAGGCGTAACAAAAGTCGTGAGCATTATAACAGCAACTAAAGAGCTGTAATCCTTAGCCCCAAATACATTATTTTTGAGACCAATGCCAGAAAATATTAATCCGACTTCTCCTCGAGGAACCATTGAAACACCTATCAATAACCTATTAACATCTTTTTTAAATACAACAAATCCTGCTACAATTTTACCAGCAAAGGCAACAATAAAAAGGATTGCAATTAAAAATAAAATTTCTCTATTTACAGCTACAAAAGGATTAAATATACTGATATCAACATTGGTTCCCATTAAAACAAAAAATATAGGCACAAAAAACGCATAAAGAGGCTTAATATCTCTCTTTATTTCATCACTTTGCTTTGTCATTGAAAGAACAAGACCAGCTACAAACGCACCAACTATCGGAGCAAGTTTAACTTTAGCTGAAAATGCCGATACAATAAAACAAAAAGCAACTCCCATAACAAATATTGTGTTAGTCTGTCGCATTTTTGAAACAAGTTTAAAAATTCTGGGGGCTATAAGAACACCTACTGCAATGGACAAAACTAAAAATAATACTGCCGTCCCACTTATGGATGCAACTGTTCCTAAAGTAACAGTTCCGCCCTTAACAAGTTTTAAAACAACGGCAAGTATCGCAAGACCTATAACATCGTCAATAACTGCAGCACCAAGTACTATCTTCGACTCCTCAGTTTCAAGACGTTTTAAGTCCATGAAAACTCTTGCCGTAATACCTACGGAAGTTGCCGTAAGAACAGCACCCGCAAAAACGGCCTGTGTGCCTGTGAGACCGAAACACAAAAACACAAAATATCCTAAAAAATAAGGAGCTATCACACCAACAACAGCCACAGCTGTAGACCATCCACTAGCCCTTAAAAATTCTTTTATATCCGTTGCAAGTCCCACTTCAAAAAGCAGAATTATTGCACCCAAATCTGATATAGCCATCAAAACAGGAGTCTCATGAACAAAATTTAAAATACTTGGCCCTATAATAATACCAACTAAAAGTTCGCCGACTATGGCACTTTGCCCTACTTTTAATGCAATTTCAGCAAAAAGTTTTGCAAAGAAAAGAATACTTGTTAAAGCTATTAAAAAACTAAAGACATCGTGCATTATATAAATCCTCTGCTATTTTTATATTTTTCCCCACGCTTTACCACAAGTGAGAGTTTCATGACAACCTTCTCTTACGCAATCAGGTCCTGCATCGGAAAACAATAAAGGAGCTTTTTTTTTGACAAGTTCTAACATATAATATGCCATATTTCTTATTTCCCATTGGGCTCTATTACAGGTTCTCAATGAGAAAAAATGTCTTAATTCTCTTGCATTCATAGTTATTATTATTGTTGTTGATGAAGCATTAGGTAAAACATACCTAGCATCTTCCGCTGGAACACCTGCGTTTAAAAGTTCTTTATATAATTCTTCGGCAATTTTTAAAAATTCATTATATTTTTCAAATAGATATTTATTTTTTTTTATAGTTTCAGAAGTTACAAATTCTATGTTTTTTTTAAATTTCACATACCTCTGACTTTGTACCGAAAACGAAGCTATTCTGTGTCTTGTAAGCTGAGCAAGCAAAGCGCGTGACACGCCTTCTATTCCAAAAGTAAAGGAAGCGTGTTCTAAAACAGAATGATGCTTCGATGAAATAATTTTGGCAAGCAGTTTTTTAATTTTTTCTTTTGTAAAGTTCCCAACAATTTCATCTATATCAACAGAGCTATAACACATCCTTGCCGCTAAAGCACATATTTCTTCAGGTTCTTTAGTAAACCTTAAGAGTTTTACTTTCATTATTTTTCCAATAAAATAAAATAACTACTATCTACTAAAACTACATCAAAATCAAACACCACAAAAACAGTCCTTTATAAATATATCTAAGATGACTATATCCCTTCTGCCACCACATACAAAATATAAACCCAAAAAAACAGACACTTATCCATCTATTTTCAAGACAGCTATAAACGCCTCTGGTGGAATTTCAACTCTGCCAAACTGTCTCATTTTACGTTTACCTTCTTTTTGTTTTTCAAGAAGTTTGCGTTTTCTCGTTATATCACCACCGTAACATTTTGCAAGAACATCCTTACGTACTGCCGATATAGTTTCTCTGGCTACTATTTTGTTATTTACCTTTGCCTGTACAGGGATTTCAAACATGTGCCTTGGAATAATATTTCTCAATTTTTCAGTAAGATAGTGAGCAGTAGTCTGGGCTTTATCTTTATGTGTTATAACCGTAAAAGCATCTATAACTTCCGAATTAATCATAATTTCAAGTTTTACTAGGTCACCAAGCCGGGAATCTATATGTTCGTAATCAAAAGAAGCATAACCTTTTGAAGTGGATTTTAAAGCATCATAAAAACCTACAATAATTTCAGCTAGAGGCATGCAATATTTTAATACAACGATTTTAGTGTTTATGTATTTCATCGATATTTGTTTGCCTCTTCTTTTCTGGCATAACTTAAGAATAGCTCCAAGGTAACACATAGGGCAAATTATAGTTGCTTCAACATAAGGCTCCCAAATCTCTTCAACATCTACATTAATGGGAAATTTTGCAGGGTTATCTATTGTGATAAATTTGCCATTAGACTTTACCTTGTATGCAACGTTTGTAGCTGTAACCAAAATATTTAAGCCAAATTCTCTTTCAAGTCTTTCCTTAACTATCTCCAAATGCAAAGATCCTAAAAATCCGCACCTGAATCCAAAACCTAAAGCCACTGAAATTTCTGGAAAATAAACAAGCGATGAATCTGAAAGCCTTAACTTTCCCAGTGCTACTTTTAAACCGTCATATTCAGACGTGCTGTTAGGATAAATACCAGCGAAAACAAAAGGATTTATTTCTTTATAACCTTTATGGGGATGCTTTGTAGGGTTTATACATTCGGTAATTGTATCTCCGATTTTTATGTCATGTATATCTCTTATTCCAGCGACAACGTAACCGACTTCGCCTGAAACAATTTCATCAGACTCAACCATTTTTATTTTCATATAGCCGACTTCAAGCACTTCATGCTCTGCGGCAGATGCTATAAATCTTATTTTCATGCCCTTACGAATTTTTCCGTCAAAAACCCTTATAATAACTATAACACCACGATAAGAATCATAAAAAGAATCAAAAATTAAAGCTGACAATGGCTCTTCTTTTACGACTTTAGCTGAAGGAATATTTGCAATAACAGAATTCACTATTTCGCTAATACCTATACCTACTTTTGCACTTACGCTAATAGGTTTTGCGTCAATGCCAAGCCCCTCTTTAATCTGCTTACATGTATTATCAACATCTGCTGTAGGTAAATCTATTTTATTTATAATGGGAATAATTTTGAGATTTGCATTCTCAGCAAGTACAGTGTTTGCTAAAGTTTGTGCTTCTACGCCCTGGGTCGCATCAACAACAAGGATTGCACCCTCGCACGCTGCAAGAGCTCTCGACACCTCATACGTAAAATCTACATGCCCGGGCGTATCAATTAAATTTAAAACATATTTTTTACCGTTTTTATCCGTATAATTCATCCTTACAGCTTTGGCTTTTATTGTTATTCCTCTTTCTCTTTCAAGCTCCATATCGTCAAGAATTTGATCTTTCATTTCTCTATGAGAAATTGTCTTCGTATATTCAAGCAATCTGTCAGCAAGAGTACTTTTGCCATGATCTATATGAGCTATAATACAAAAATTTCTGATGTTAGACATTATAATTCTTCCTTATTATTCCCGCACACTTGCTCCCATCCACTTAACTATTGTAGTAACACGATTAAAAAACAGTGACGGCGTGGTAGTCACAGACCGCCCAACAATTTCACATATCTATTAAATGACAAACAAAAAATCTTACTATTTTATTTTTTAACTCATTGCAGTTTAATAGCATTAATAACTTTTAAAATTGAATTTCTATCGCCACATTTTAAAACCTCATCCGCAGCTTTTTGCATTTCTAAAAAAGACACACTTCTTACAACCCTTTTTATTTTTGGAATCTGGACAGACGACACGCTGAATTCATCAAGACCCAATCCTAAAAGGATAGGCGTATAATACGGTTCTCCCGCCATTTCACCACACATACCAACATCTATTCCGGCTTTATGAGAACCATCTATAATTTGCTTAATAAATCTTAAAATAGCAGGATGCAATGGATCATAAAGATTTGCAACATTTTCATTTACTCTGTCAACTGCAAGGGTATATTGTATCAAATCATTAGTACCTATTGAAACAAAATCAATCTCTTTGGCAATGGCATCTATTATCATAGCAGCAGATGGCACTTCTATCATCGCCCCTACTTCCATTTTTTCATCGAATTTTATATTCTCTCTCCTCATGTTCTGCTTCACCTGATCAAGAATCTTATTGGCTTCACGAAGTTCATCAAGACCTGATATCATGGGATACATAAGTTTCACTTTTCCAAAAGCAGATGCTTTTAAAATACCCCTTAACTGATCTATAAAAATATCAGGGTACTTAAGACACAATCTTATTGCTCTTAAGCCTAAAAATGGATTTTCTTCCTTACCTGTATTTAAAAGTCCCATTTTTGCAAGTTTATCTCCACCTAAATCAATAATTCGTATTATAGTTTTATACGGCAACATTTCCTTAACAACTTTAGAATATCTTTCAAAATGTTCTTGTT
>JAISRA010000068.1 GCA_031273885.1 Endomicrobium sp. | reverse complement strand
CTCTCATCTCTGCAAGAGATAAAGAAAGAACATTATTTCTGCTTAACTCAATCAGATGCTTATCCGACAAATTTAAAATTTCAATAATTTTGCAATTAGTTGTAGATTTCATTTTATTTTATACTCTTGAACTAATGTATTTGCTATCAATTTTGTTGCTATGTAGTTTAAAACTGTTTGTGACGTCGTACCGTGGAAATAATATTTGTGTCCCGCTTTAACCTTAACATCCTTGTCAATACCCAAATCTTTTACGGCTTTTACTACGCTTTCAGCCACTACATCTGTAACGCCTTTTTTATACCAAACTTCTATTATAGAAACAGAAGAGCCTAATGATGGCACCTCTGAATTAACAACCTCAAAACTTAAGTCGCAATGACAATTTACAACATAATCTTCAATTATTTTATCGCTTAGGAGTTCTGAAGCCATTGTTTCAGCTTCTGCAGAACTTATATCGCCATAGATAAGATATAACGGAGAATATTCAACTTTTGTTATATCTTTAATGCCAAGTTCAAAAATATCGGACAACACATGCTTCCCGTGTGAGTTTTTAAAACCTTTTTTCGTAAGAATTTCTATCTCAAACATTAGAATTTTCTCCCAGTTAACTGCTCATACGCACTGATATATTTCCCCACTGTTTTTTCAACAATATCTTTCGGCAATTCGGGAGCAGGTGAAGATTTATCCCATTTTATACTCTCAAGGTAATCTCTTACATACTGTTTGTCCAAACTGTCCTGAGGTTTCCCTTCCTTATATTCATCTGCTTCCCAAAATCTTGAGGAATCGGGAGTAAAAATCTCATCTATCAATATCAATTGACCATCGTAAAAACCAAACTCAAGTTTTGTGTCTGCAAGTATTATGCTTTTTGAAAGTGAATATTCGCTTATTTTATTATATAGTTTAATAGAAATTCTGCTTAGACTTTCCGCAGTTTCTCGCCCCACTTTTTTTACGCTTTCTTCAAAAGAAATATTTTCGTCATGTTTGCCACCTTCTTCTTTACTCGACGGAGTAAAAATAGGTTCTGGTAATTTTGAAGACTCTTTAAGACCTGCAGGCAACTTTATACCGCAAACTGTCTGCGATTTCTGATACTCTTTCCACCCTGAACCTGCAATGTAACCTCTGACTATACACTCTATATCAACCCTATCCGCTTTTTTTACTATCATCGATCTGTCGCGTAAATACTCATACCGCTTAAGACTTGGCTGAAAAGTATCGAAATCTCCGGTAATAATATGATTTGGCACAATTTCCTGAAGAAAATCAAACCAAAACATGGAAAGTTTATGTAAAACTTTACCTTTATTTGGTATCAATGTAGGAATAACGTGATCAAAAGCTGAAATCCTATCCGAGGCAACAATTAAATAATTTTGACCTAAATCGTATACATTTCTAACCTTACCTTCATGCACTAAAGGAAGATTTACACTGCTTTCTTGATCAATCATTTTAATTTTCCTCTTCTTTAAGAATTTTTTAGTATTACTAAATAAGGTAAAGCTTCATTCAAAATCTAAACATTATAAAGTCACCTATCTTATAAAATAAAAATTTCACATTTATTATAATAGAAATTTTAGGCATATACTTATGTTTTAATGCTCTAAGGTCTCAAGAATATAAAATATGTTTAGAAGGTTATATAAAGAAACAAAATGTTTAGTCTATATAAAATACATTATTTCATTTTCTTAGAATTATTTAATAAAATAGCTGCACTTGCCAATTTAAATTGCAGTGTCTTAAAATAAGAATATCAAAATTAGTGCGCAATCTCAAGTATTTTTGATGATTTGATGAAATGTACGTTTTAGACAATTTAGACAATATCCAATATGACAAGAAAACTTAATTTTGAAAAGTATTTTGATTGCTTACTTAAAATAATGCCTTTAAATGTCGCAGCATTAGCAACAATGACAATTTACAGGATATTTTTTTTCCTATACTTTCAAAACTTTTCATCATTCAAAGGGTTTTATGGCTATATTTTTAAAGCATTCTTGCTCGGTATAAGGTTCGATTTATCCGTGCTTGCTTACGTAAATATTTTTGTTATAGCTGTATTTACATCTTTTTTGATAATAAAAAACTTAAATTTATTAAAAGTCGCAATATTTGTTATTAAAATTCACTATTACATTGCATTTACGACAATTCTTTTGTCAAATGCGATAGATTTTGGATTTTATTTATATTTCGGCGAGCATATAAATATTTTAATTTTTGACTTTTTTGCTGACGACAAACTTGCTTTGATTAAAACGATAATTTATGACTTGCGTTTTCCATCAGCTTTACTTATATTAATATTTGCAAGCTTCTTAACATATAAACTCGTTTCATTAACAGCAAAAAAATTAACAAGCAAACACTCCTACATAGACACTTCTTTTTGGAATATTTTTATAAAAATATTTACAGTTTTTTTTGTCCCTTTTTTAATATTTTGTATGGCACGCGGAACGACATCAATGTTCCCTTTGGGAAAGTTCCATACACAAATATCGCCAAACCCGTTTATAAATAATCTTTCCATAACAAGCGTTCATTCGTTAATAGATGCAGTTAGTATAAAAATGAAACAGCAAAGTAATAAAATTGATATCGCTGAAAAACTTAAAATTAATAAAGATGAAATTGATCTTTCTGTATTTTGCAGAGCATCAATAAAAAATGATGAAGCTAAAAAAGTGAAGCCCCACGTGATATTTATTGTTTTGGAAGGCTTCGGAGAACTTCCCATTTTGTACAACAGCAATAATTTTGATGTATTAGGAGAACTAAAACAGCATTTTGATAAAGATACAGTTCTTTACAATTTTTTAGCCGCGGGAAGCATAACAATACATTGTCTAGAATCAACTATACTTAACATGCCTCAAAGACCGTTTTCACTTCAAATTACTCAGAGTCCGAAAGCATTTAACACTTTTACAAGCTCGTTGGTTTTGCCTTATAAAAAATCAGGGTACATTACAAAAATGGTATACGGTGGAAGTTTAGCATGGCGCGGTATTGAAGGGTTTTTAAAAACTCAAGGATTTGATGAGACTTATGGAGAAGGATCAATAAAGAACGAATACCGTCATGAATGGGGCATAAATGATGCGCAGTTTTTTGAAATGATTTTAAGAGAACTTAAAAATAATAATGGAACGCCAAAATTTATTTATGCTATGTCAACAGCAACACATCCACCTTATGAAACGCCACCGTACTATAAACCTTTAAAACTTAAAATTCCTAGAGAAATTATACAAATGATGCCAAATGAAAAAAAATATGGCAGGCAAATTTTTAAAAACTATCAATTTGCAAACAGAGAGGCTGCAAAATTCTTAAGCGCTATAAAAAAATCAGAATTTGCAGAAAATACTATCATTGTAATAACAGGCGACCACAATTTAAGAGAATTTAAGGCAAACATTCCGGAAGAATTGTTTAAAAAATATGCTGTTCCTATGTATATATACATGCCTGAAAAATTAAAAAAACCAATTGACACAAATATCGCCGCATGCCACATGGACATAATTCCCACACTCTATGATTTGTCATTGTCAAACAAGAAATATACAGCCGCTGGAATAAGCATGTTATCCGGCAATACAAAACACATAGCATTTAACAGCGAAGGGCTTATATTGTCAAACAATAAAGCTATTTCATATAATGTGGAAACAGGGAATGTTTTATATTTTAATTTTGACCCAAAAACTAAAATGCTTTCTAAAACTGAAGAAACTAAAGACCATAAAGAGATGTTAAAGTATTATAAAAAAATACTTGCCACATCTGATGTGTATTTAAATCAAAATAATGGAGAAAAAAAATGATTATTCAGATAGCACTTATGTTTTTTATTGTTATAATTATTATTTCAGGTACATATATTCTTGCGACCTACAACAAACTTATAGCACTCAAAAACAGAGTAAAAGAAGCATGGAGTGACATAGAAGTGCAGATGCAACGCCGCTATGATTTAATACCTAATATTGTAGAAACAGTTAAGGGCTACGCGGCATATGAAAAAACTACTCTCGATGCTGTTATAAAAGCAAGAAGCACCGCTATGGTGGCAACAGAAAATATCACAGACAAAGCAAAAGCAGAAAATGCATTGTCAGGAACATTAAAATCTCTTTTTGCGCTATCTGAAAATTATCCTGATTTAAAAGCCAATGAAAATTTTTTAGAGCTTCAAAGAGAACTTACAGATACGGAAAATAAAATACAGGCAAGCCGCAGATTCTACAATTCAAATGTTATTGCAATGAACACAAAACTTGAAATATTCCCGAGCAATATTATAGGTACAGCATTTAATTTTGCAAAACAGGATTTTTTTAAACTAAATGAGACCGAGCAAGCCGCAAAGAAACCTATTAAAGTTTCATTCTGATATTTAAAAGATTAAAGGCATTGTTTTCTGTAATAAATACTAAATATTAAACATTATGAGAGTTTTAATATGGCAAATATAACAATTTACGATTTTATAAAATCAAATACTAAAAAAACAGTATTGCTTATGATTTTGTTTATCTTAAGTCTTACTATAATGTTTTATTTGGGTATTTTGATGATAAACGGCATAACAAAAATTTCAGAGACTAGCCAAATGTCTGTGCTGACAGCCACAAACCATATGGCAATAGATATTCTTCCTATAGTGTCAGTCATAGCAATTTTATGGATTCTGGTAAGTTATTACACGGGACAAAATTTTATTCTTTCAGTTACAGGAGCAGTCGAACTAACAAAACAAAATGCTCCTGAAACAATAAAAATTGTTGAAAATATAGCTATAACGGCCGGGCTTCCGATACCGAAAGTTTATTCGATAAATGACGAAGGATTAAATGCCTTTGCAACTGGCAGAGATCCGAATCATTCTTATATAGTTTTAACAAAAGGTATTGTAAACAAACTTGAAAAATCTGAACTTGAAGGCGTTATAGCCCATGAAATAGCGCATATAAGAAACAGAGATACACAGCTCATGCTTATAATGGTCGTATGTATAAGTTTTGCAACTATAGCTGCGGAAATATTACTAAGATTTGCATTAACTGCAAGAACAAACAACTCAAAAAATAACCGCTCAGCAACAACAGGAGGTATACAATTAATTATGGTTGCTTCGGCAATAATCCTATATGTATACGGGTACTTAGCTGCACCTCTTATAAGATTTGCTATGTCGCGAACAAGAGAATTTCAGGCTGACGCAACAGCAGCTTTCATAACAAGAAACCCTCAGGGACTTATGAACGCTTTAATAAAAATTTCCGAGAATTCCATGGTAAAAAAACTCAGTAATAAACAAGCAATGTCGCCGCTGTGTATAGCAAATCCTTTAGCTAAAAATAAACAAAAGTCTTTTTTCGCAAAAGTCTCAGGACTTTTTACTACACATCCACTTATTGAAGACAGAATAAAAGCGCTACAGACTATGGACAGAGGCTACGAATAAAATAAAATTGTAAAGTTAAAAAATATTTATTGAAATTGGGCAGTGGTCCGACCCTAACACAAACCTTTCGATATCGGCAGACTTAAGATAGTTAGCAGATTTTCCTGATATAAAAAAATAATCTATTCTCCAGCCTACATTTCTTGATCTTGCAATTGTTTTGTAATCCCACCATGTATAATTCCCAGATTCTTTATTGAAATATCTAAATGTGTCAATAAAACCTTCAGAAACCAATTTGTCAAGCTCTTCTCTTTCTTCAGGCATAAAACCCGACACTTTCTCATTTTGTTTAGGTCTTGCCAAATCTATAGGGAAATGAGCGATATTATAATCACCACATATAATTACTGTTTTATTGTTAAATTGTCTAATATACTCTATGAAATAATCATAAAAACTTATTTTATATTTTAAACGGTCTAATGATATTCTGCCGCTAGGAAAATAAATATTAAAAAGTAAAAAATTTTCAAAATCCAATCTAAGTATTCTACCTTCTTTATCAAATGCCTTATTTTCTATGCTCGCACTTACATATTCAGGCTTTATTTTTGACCAGACAGCAACGCCACTGTAACCTTTTTTTTCTGCAGAAGAACAATAAAAATTATACCCGTCAATTTCTTTTACGTCTTTTGTGAACTGTGTTTCGTCAGCTTTTGTTTCCTGTATACAGATAATATCGGCGTTTTCATTTTTAAACCATCCAAGAAAGTTCTTTTTATATATTGCTCTTATTCCGTTTACGTTCCATGAAACTATTTTCATTTAGTTTCTCTTAAAATATTTTTCGCAAGTTGAAATATGTGTGCCACGTCTTAACGAGTTAAAAATTTTACTATATCAAATTGAAGTTCGTTAAATCCGTTTCGTTTTTTTGCGCTTACTGCGAATATGTTTGATCTATCTATGCCGAAATTTTTTGCTGCTTTGCTTTTTATATCATTTTGTATAATACTTTTAGATATTTTATCACATTTATTTGCAATAATTTTAAAAGGTATATCGTAATCATTAAGCCAATGAATCATATCAAAATCTAGTTGCATAGGACCTACAAAAGCATCGATTATTATATAAACTATTTTTTTACTCTTTCTTTGTACTATACATTCTTCTATCATCT
>JAISRA010000094.1 GCA_031273885.1 Endomicrobium sp. | reverse complement strand
AATGTTCAAATTAGAAATGCCGGCAAAAGAATAGCTTTGAATATGCCAATTCAAGGCAGTTCTGCAGATATCATTAAGATTGCTATGATAAACATATATAACGAACTTAAACTTAGAGGCTATAAATTTTCAATACTTTTACAGGTTCACGACGATCTTCTTTTTGAGATTCCCACTGAAGAAACAGAAAATATGATTGCAATTATAAAAGACAAAATGGAGAACGCCGTAATATTAAACGTCCCGTTATCTGTTGACATTAAGACAGGCAAGAATTGGGGAGAAATGAAAAAATATGGTCATAGGATTGACGGGTGGCATTGCCACAGGTAAGAGTGAAAGTGCCAAGTACTTTGAAGAGCTTGGTGCTCATTCTATAGATGCTGATACAATATCGCGAGAGCTTACCGCAAAGGGAATGCCAGCTTTAAATGAACTGGTAAATTTTTTTGGACACGACATTTTATGCTCTAATGGAATTTTAAACAGAAAAAAACTGGCAAATATCATATTCTCCGATAAACAAGCAAAATTAAAAGTTGAAAAACTTCTTCATACTTATATAATCTCGCATATAAATAAAATAATCTCGCATAAAATAAATAAATATAATGTGGTGATAAACGCTCCTCTTCTTTTTGAAGTTGGGCTAGACAAAATTTGCGATAAGACTGTTGTCATATGGCTCCCTTATGATATCCAGACAAAGCGTCTTGCAACGCGAGATAACTTAAATGTTGAGGAGATTGAAAATAGAATTTCTTCTCAAATGCCTATGGAAGAAAAAGTTAAACTTGCAGATTTTGTAATAGATAATACGGGGTCAAAAAAAAATTTAAGAAAAAACATAAAGAATTTATATAAATTGTTGACATCAAGAATAGAATAATATAAAATCTTATTTGCCACATTTCATAAAAGTGTCTTCCAAGTCAAAAAAATAATATCGACGGAATAAATCAAGTCAAGCAGGCAGCCAAATAAATACAAATGTATAATCTATGCAAAAACTTCTTTATAAAAAATCAAAACAACAGAAGTTGCGTTTAAAAACAACGGAGGGAGTCAATGGAAAAAGACAGAACTATGAATATGGCAGTTTTATCTAAGTGTACGATGACAGAACTGATAGAAACCGCAAAAAACCTCAAACTTGAAGGGATCGCAGGTTTAAGAAAACAAGAACTTATAGCAAAAATATTTGAAGCACAGACAAAAGAAAATAAGTTGGTTTATGACGAAGGCGTTTTAGAAATTTTGCCAGATGGTTTCGGATTTTTACGTTCTCCCAACTACAATTATCTTCCGGGTCCTGATGATATATATATTTCTCCTTCGCAGATAAAAAAATTTGCTTTAAGAAAGGGTGATACAGTTGCAGGTTATGTCCGCCCACCTCAAGCTCAACAGGAGCGCTATTTCGCGCTTTTACAAGTAAAATCAATTAATGGACAGGAAAATCTTGAAGGCATAAGGGATCGCGCTCTTTTTGACAATTTAACACCTCTCTACCCTAACGAAAAAATAGTCCTTGAAACGAAAAAAGAAGAAGCCTCAACTAGAATCATAGATATGCTTGTTCCTATCGGAAGAGGTCAGAGAGTTTTAATTAATGCCGCTCCCAGAACCGGTAAAACCGTTCTTTTGCAGAAAATAGCTAATGCTATTACTGAAAATAATCCTGATATTACACTTATGATTTTGTTGATAGACGAAAGACCTGAAGAAGTTACAGATATGCAGCGCTCTGTTACAGGTGAAGTTATATCATCAACTTTCGACGAGCCCTCAGATAGGCATATACAGGTTGCCGAAATGGTTATAGAAAAAGCTAAAAGGATGGTTGAAAACGGCAAGAATGTTGTTGTTCTTTTGGATTCTATTACAAGACTCGCAAGAGCGTACAATACAGCTATACCATCAAGTGGACGAGTTCTTTCTGGCGGTCTTGATTCAAATGCATTACAGAGACCCAAAAGGTTTTTTGGCGCAGCAAGAAATATAGAAGAAGGCGGAAGTCTTACAATTATAGGCACTGCTCTTGTTGAAACAGGAAGCAGAATGGACGATGTAATATTTGAAGAATTTAAAGGGACAGGAAACTGTGAAATTTATCTTGATAGAAAACTTGCAGATAGAAGGATATTTCCAGCCATAGACCTTTCGCGTTCAGGGACAAGAAAAGAAGAGCTCCTTTTAAGCGAAGATGAAAAAAACAAAATGTGGATATTAAGAAAATGGATGAATTTAATGAATTCTACCGAAATTATGGAAGAATTGAGAAAAAGACTTTTTAACTCAAAATCTAATAAAGATTTCTTGAAACAGATGGAGCTTTCAAGTGCGGAAGGGCGAAAGTGCACGTTATACTGAATCGACCGACTCAGGCCTGGAATGAAAAACCACAGCAAGTTAAAATTCTATAAAATATTTCTTAGTCGAAGTAGCATTTTACTACATTCCTATTTTTAGCAATGTGCCTAATTGAAAAACAATAAATGAAGCTATCCATGCAAAAGCTGTATTGCCTACTATAAGCATCACAAGCCATTTATAATTTGAACCTGCCTCTTTAAAAAACACAACTACAGATGCAATACACGGTGTATATATCAAACAAAAAATAAGAAATGTTATGCCTTTAAGCGGCGACCAATCTCTGCTATTAGCGATTTTTTCTTTCAACGATCGTGTATTTTCTGAATCATCGCCAATAGAATAAATGGTACCGAAAGTACTTACAATTATCTCTTTTGCTACAAAACCGGATATCAAAGCAACAGCTTTACTTCTCTCCATACCTATAGGTTTAAACAATGGTTCAAGCAATTGTCCAATCTTTCCCGCAACACTATATTCCACCTGCAAGGCAGACTGTTCATTTTTATTGAGATTTTCATTTATCGGAGATTTAGGATAGGCAAACATAACCCATATAAGAATTGATGTAAAAACTATTAAAGTTCCAGCTTTGCGAACATACATCCAACTTCTTTCCCACATTTTTAAAAGCAACCCTTTCAATGCTGGTAGATGATATGGCGGCAATTCCATTACAAAATGAGCAGATTCTCCCTTTAAGACCTTTGCACTTAGCAGTTTTGCAACGCTTAAAGCTATAGCAATACTTAAAACATACATAAAAAACATTAAACTAGTTTGATATTTGCCAGAAAAAAAAGCGCCTATAATAAGAGCAAAAATAGGGAGCTTTGCCCCGCATATCATAAATGGTACAACAAACATAGTTATAAGTCTATCTCGTTTTGAATCTAAAGTTCTTGTAGCAAGAATGTCAGGCACAGCACATCCATTAGTTGAAAGCATTAAAGGTAAAAATGATTTACCGTTAAGTCCAAACTTGCTCATTATTCTATCCATCACAAAAGCAGCTCTAGCCATATATCCTGAATCTTCAAAAAATGCAATTGCAAAAAACATAAATAGTATAAGCGGAAAAAATCCGAGTACTCCGCCTATACCGCCAATTATTCCATCCACAATCAAAGATTGCACAGCCCCTGATGGAAGAAATCTTGTGACAAAACAACCAAACCATGTAAAAAACAACCCAAAAATATTTACTACAGGCTCTGAAAAAGTGAATGTAAATTTAAAAATTACATACATCACAAAAGCAAAAGTAGGGATTCCGAGATATTTATTAATTACAAAGCTATCTATAATTTCTGTTATATCAATTCTTTTTTTACCATTTTTTTTAATAACAGTTTTTACAACAGAATTAGCAAATCCATAACGTCTATCAACCATTTCAGTTTCAACATTTTTACCAAAATGTTCCTTAATATGATCACTGCTTTTTCTGAGTTGCTCTAAAACTATATTTCCATTGTCCGACTTGGAAACCAACTTCAATGCAAAAGGATCATTTTCTAGAAGTCTTATTGAAAACCAGCTTGGCAGTTCCAAATTTTTTGAGATAAGGCTATTAAGTTTATCTATTTCTTCTTTAATGACATCTCCATAATCAGTTCTAGCTCTTATTTGATTTTTTAGATTTTGAATTTCAAATAAATTCACTGTACAATCCAAAATACTGCTAATCCCTATTTCTTTACTGGCAACTGTAGTTAATACAGGAACTCCTAAAAGCTCTGACATCGTTTTTGTGTCAACAATTTTACCCTCAGATTCTAAAACATCAGCCATATTTAAAACTATTATAACCGGCATGCCAAGTTCAGTAATTTGTGTAAATAAATAAAGATGCCGTTCAAGGTTAATGGCATTAACAACATCAACTATAATATCGAATTTATCTTTAAGTAAAAAATCTCTTGCTACTATTTCATCATCGGAATATGCAGAAAGACTATATGTGCCTGGCAAATCAACAAAAGTTATATTGTATCCCTTATAATATTTTGATCCTTCTTTTTTTTCTAAGGTTATTCCCGGATAATTGCCGACATGCTGACTAGCCCCTGTCAAACTATTAAAAATAGTAGATTTGCCACTGTTTGGATTACCTATGAGAGCAACTATAATACCTGTATCTTTTGTCATATATTTATTTTATTTGTAGTAATATATTATTTGCGATTTTATTGCTTAAGGCAATTTTTGAATCTTTTACTTTAAGCATTATACTGCCTTTATGTCCCGTATTCTCAATAACAGTTATATCTTCATCCGGAACAAAACCCATTTCAAGAAGCCTGTATCCCAATTTTCTGTCGCAATGTGCCACTACAAATCTATAAACACCGGGAACTGCACTGCTTAATTTGATCATGTTGTTATATTTAAAATGGCTGTTAAATGCCTTAAATTTTTGAAGATGACTTTCTACTCTGCGCTTATGCCAATAATCATGAACCTGTTTTGTAACTCTTTTTAACAACTTCATATTTATCTCCTATATTCTCCTATATTTATATTTAAGATTATATAATATAATTAATTTAGTTTAACTAAATTATTACTACAACAAACACAAAAAAGGCAACTTGCAACTTTAAACTCTAAATTTATTGCCTTTTCATTCTTCTTTCATCTAAAAAATTAATTACAACATTAACACTTAAACTTTTAATATTTAAAGACTTTATACAATATTGCTTGATTCTTAAATATTTTTCTTTTGCAACATAATATTAATCTTCAGATAAATTTTCAAGTAAGGCACTCAAATTATTAACAGATTCTTTTCTTTTAAATTTTCACATTAAATCTCTACCAAACTAGTAAAGTACTACACTTTAAAGTTAATATAAATCTTTTTTGGTAAGTTTGTCAATTATCTAAAAAACTTATGTATTACTAAACTGTTATATCATATATCAATTGAGTTCATAGACAATGGATATATGTTTTACATTTTGTTATAATATTTTCCGGAAGGATTTTGCATATAAAATTAATAACTACTAGCTTTTTTCAAGATTTATAAACATTAGGAGATAGAAAATGACATTAAAAGAAAAAGTAGAAAAAGCTCTGGACTCTGTGAGACCACATTTACAAGCGGACGGTGGAAACGTCGAACTAGTAGATGTAAGCAACGACGGAATTGTAAAAGTAAAACTTACAGGTGCCTGTGGTGGATGCCCGATGGCAGCTATGACTTTACAGCACAGTGTTACAAATGCAATTAAACAAAGTGTTCCTGAAGTTAAAGAAATCCGGACTGCATAGGTGACAGAACAAAAAAATTAGATTGATTTATTACAATAGCGCTTCACAAAAGCAAAAAATACACGTAATATTCTCGAAAAAAGCTGATATGTAAGGATTATAGAGCATGAATAATATAAAAGTACGGGTTCCAGCAACAACTGCAAATTTAGGGCCCGGATTTGATGTTTTCGGAGCAGCCTTATCACTGTATAATGAATTTGAAGCAAAATATACGCCTGATAATAAAAAAACTAATTTTATTTTGAAAGGCGAGGGAAGTAAAACTTTGCCAAAAGGTAGTAAAAATCTTGTTTGGCAATCCATGCTGGAAACATTTAAGTTTTTAGGCGAAACCAAATACAATTTAAAAAATTTAAATGTAACAATTAGCGCAAGTATTCCGTTGAACGGAGGACTTGGATCCAGTTCTTCAGCCATAGTAGGCGGGATTTTTCTTGCAAATGCTTTATGCGAAAACAGGCTCAGTAAATCTCAAATTGCAGATCTGAGTACTAAAATTGAAGGTCATCCCGACAATGTTGTTCCGGCTGTGTACGGCGGTTTGTGTATATGCAGCAAAGACGAGTACGGAGATCACGGCACTGTAGTGCATCTTCCCGTTCCAAAACTTAAAGTCGTCATATGTGTTCCATCTTTTGAACTGAGAACAAAACGAGCAAGACAAATCTTGCCCAAATGCATAGATTTAAAAGATGTTGTATTTAACATATCAAGGGTTGCACTTCTAACTACCGCTTTTTGTCGTGCGGATTATTCTCTTCTTAGACAAGGTACACAAGACAAAGTGCACCAGCTTTACAGAGGGAAAATAATTCCCGCTATGAGCGAAGTTTTGGAAGCCGCTATATCCGAAGGCGCTTACGGAGCATTCCTTTCAGGTTCAGGACCAGCGCTGGCTGCCTTATGCGATACAAAAAATGCAATAATCGTTCAAAAAACTATGATAAAAAAGTGGAAAAGCAAAAATATTTCTGTAAAGTCCTACATATTAGATTTTGATGACAAAGGTGTTTTAAGAATTTAAAATCAGAGGGATTTAAGATGGCTCTTGTAGTAATGAAGTTCGGAGGTTCTTCTGTAGCAGATGCTGATAAAATAAAGCTCGTTGCAAGTAAAGTAGTAGCAAAGAAAAATATCGGCAACAAAGTTATCGTCGTAGTTTCAGCCCCTGGCAACACAACTGACGATTTACTTAAAATGGCTAATAAAATTACCTCCAATCCCTCTGCAAGAGAAATGGATATGTTGCTTGCAACTGGAGAAATGATCTCTATTTCTCTTCTTGCAATGGCAATTGATTCTATGAATGTAAAAGCAATTTCCATGACAGGTTCTCAAGCCGGAATTTTGTCAGACGCAAGTTATACGTGCGCAAAAATCAAAAAAGTTAATCCAAAAAAAATTAAAGTGTGGCTTTCAAAAAATAATATTGTTATAGTTGCAGGTTTTCAGGCATTAAACTCTAATGGTGATATCACTACACTAGGCAGAGGAGGGTCGGATTTAACTGCTGTTGCTATAGCAGCCGGCCTAGACGCTGACTCATGTGAAATATATTCCGATGTGGACGGTGTACATACAACTGACCCCAGACTTGTAAAAGATGCTAGAAAACTTGATTATTTATCTTACGATGAAATGCTTGAAATGGCAGGCTCAGGAGCACAGGTACTGCAGTCAAGGAGCATAGAAGTTGCAAAAAAGTTCGGTGTTGAAATACATGCTAGAAACACTTTCAGTGAAAATCAAGGAACCATCATAACTAGCGAAGATAAAATCAGGAGGAATAAGATGGAGACATTGCTCATTTCAGGAATAGCCTCTGATAAAAATCAGGTAAAATTTACATTGATAGATTTGCCAGATATCCCTGGTGTAGCGGCAAAAATTTTTGGCAGACTCGCAAAAATCGGTATAAATGTAGATATGATTATCCAGTCCGCAGCAATAAATAAAAAGAATGATATTTCATTTACCGTAAATAAACATGAAATGAAAAAAACACAAATTGAACTTGACGAAATAGCTACTGAACTCAATGTCTCGGAAGTTTTGTGCGACGAGAATATTGCAAAAATTTCTATTATAGGTATAGGAATGAAAAGCAATACTGGAGTGGCGGCAAAAATGTTTGAAATACTTTCTAAAACAGGTATTAATATTGAAATGATTTCCACAAGTGAAATTAAGATATCGTGTATTATAGATGAGTTTGATATAACAAAAGCAGTTGAAGAATTACATAAAGGGTTCGGTCTTTCAAAAAGAAGTAAGTGACATGTGAAAAAAAGGATTTTATGAAGAACTCACAAGGTCTTACGTTAGTAGAACTTATAATAGTACTTATAATAATAGTAATTCTCGGCAGCGTTGCAATTCCTATATATAGAAGTTATATACACAAAGCACAATTTGTACGTAATGAAATTGTTATTAAACAATCTAAAAACTACTTTCGATTAAGTAATGCAAACAAAAAATATGCTAGCCAAATACAGGAAAGATGCAAAGTATAGATTTTTAAATCTAACAAAAAAATTAAAGTTTAAAATTTGTTTTAAACTTTTAACTTCAAATAACTTCAAAATAGATTTATAATACTAATAAGACTAAGATTTAGCGGACAAAAAACACTTATAGTTATAATACTCTTCCACACTCGCTCTAGTCTGCAGGACCTCAACTTAATCATAACTTTTTAATATGACTCTATAAAAAATATGACTTAAAAAGTGTTTAGGAGTTTCTGGTAGCTTGTCATGGGCCAGAACTCATCTGCAACTAAATCTTCAGCAATATCAACTTTATTTCTTAAATTTGACAAAATTTTTATACCTTCAAACGCAAACTTATTGGCTGTCGCAGTGATGTCCCCATGATCTACCTCAAGGAAATTTTCCAAGTCAGCGCGATAATTTCTTATATCGTCATAGAGCCTAACTAAAATGTCTAGCTCTTTTGAAAATGACCCTGATTTTATACTAAGTTTATCCAAGTTTTTACTTGTTGTTGCAAGTAAATCTATTTGTTTAAGAACTGCCGGCAATACCAATGTGTTTACAATTTTTACAGCATACTTATATTCAATCTCTCTTATTTTCACATAATTTTCAAGCTTTATCTCGACTTTTGATCGCAACTCCCTTTCAGTCAATATATTGTACTGAGAAAAAGCTTTTACTACATCTTTATCGAGAAAAAATTTTAGTGCTTCCGAAGTATTCTTTGCATTAGGAAGACCTCTCTTTTCTGCTTCTTTGTGCCATTCTTCTGAATATCCGTTTTTTTCAAATCTTATGTCTTTAGTTTCAACAATTATTTCTTTTACTACTTTTAAAGCTTTCTTTTTTACATCATCATCGCCTTTCCTTACTAAAATCCTTTTGTACACTTCATCAAATCCGCAAACTGCAATAAGATTCAACGTAGTTCCAGCTTCAGATGGATTTGCTGAAGAACCAAGAGCTCTAAATTCAAATTTATTGCCCGTAAAAGCAATTGGTGACGTTCTGTTTCTGTCAGAATAATCTTTATTAACTTTTGGAAGGTTCTGTACGCCAAGCGTGATTTCATCCACTTTTTTTTCATCAATTGCATTTGCTTCCTCTATTGAATCTAAAAGATCACTCACATACTCACCTAAATAAACAGACATTATTGCCGGCGGAGCTTCTTGTGCACCTAGCCTGTGGTCATTACCTGCATCTGCAACGCTTGCTCTTAAAATTCCACCGAATTTCTTTACACCAAACAATACGGCACAAACAGCTAAAAGAAACGATATATTTTTAAGAGGCGACTTTGAAGGTTCAAAATAATTTGTTCCAGTATTATCACCTATAGACCAATTGAAATGTTTGCCTGAACCATTAA
>JAISRA010000090.1 GCA_031273885.1 Endomicrobium sp. | reverse complement strand
GGATGATAAATGAATGGACCTATACCTGCCATATCTACTGGAATTGATTTGAGATATAGAATATCTTTTGCAATGCTTTTTAACGTTTGCCCGGGTAATCCTACTATTATTCCGGATCCAATTTCATAACCAAGATTTTTTATATTTTCAATGCATTGCATTCTATTTTTTAAGTTCATTTCTGGATCGAGTTTACTATAAAGATCTTCGTCAGTAGTTTCAACTCTTAAAAGATATCTATCTGCTCCTGCCTCGCGAAATGTCTTGTACTCTTCAAGAGTTTTTTCGCCAATACTTAATGTTAAGGCAATGTCAAGATCTTTTATGCCTTTAATGATTTCTGTCATTTTTTTAGTAGTGTAGTAAGAATCTTCTCCGGATTGCAAAACAATTGTTTTATAACCATAACTTTTCGCTTTTTTTGCTAACTCTATTATATCTTCATGTTGCATACGATATCGTACTGCTTTAGAGTTTTCTCTTCTTAAGCCACAATACAAACAGTTTTGCTTACAGTAATTTGAAAATTCTATAAGTGCTCGTAAATGTACTTCGTCTCCGACATGTTTTTTACGTATTTTATCTGCAGTGACAAAAAGTTTTTTTGTATCTTTTGTTTCAAGTAGATATAAAATTTCTTTTTCATCTAACGTATGGGAATGAACGATTTTTTTTAATATAAATTCGATGTCACTGTGCATATTTATTATTTTACTAAAAAATACGCCAAACTCATATTTTAAGTTGTGCAAAATATGATAAACTATTTTTTACGGTTGGTAATAAATAAACTATAGACTTAAAATTTGGAGAGGAGAATTGTGAAAGAAGAAAAGAATATTTCTTTATTAAAAGAAAGTTTTAATTACTGTGCCACATCAGGACGATGAAGTTATATGTATGTATGTTTGTGTGGGGACTTTAGTAAAATATGATAAATAGGTGAGTGCGTAGAAGTATTATTTTTGTGCGCTTATATGATACTTTTGAAAGAATGAAAAAGTAAGATATAGCTATTTATAAGTTCTAAAAGATCATTACATGCATTTTCATACTTATCTTATTTGATAATAATAACGATTAGGTAGTTGTTTACGCAGATCATGATCATCAGTATGAAAAGCAAATAGATTTAAAAGCTATTTTAGGTGTCGCTGGAGTCATAATTGTTTTGATATAAGCACAGTGGAAGAGGTACTACAAGAGGTTGTGTAAAAAAATGCTCAAGATTTTAACCAACATTGGGGAGAAATCAAGGAGTATGGCATGTAGTATGCAGAAACATTTTATGAACAGCTGCGCAAAAAATATCTGTTTTTATGAGAGCAAATACTTAAGTAGTCTTCAAAGATTGCGAGATATGAAAATATTGTTACTGCTTTATATTATTAAAGCAGTAGATTTTTTTGATTCATTCTGATAGTAAAATTGTTTTGTAGTAATATTGGAGTTATTTTACAGAAGGCAAAATAGGCGCAGCTTTGTTTTGCATATGCTGTTGTAATCATATAAAAGTAAGTAATTTATAACGACGTAAATTTTTAGAAATTTAGCAATAATGTCAATTTTTGCTAAAAAATTTCAGAAAAATGTGGTTTACAAAATAAAGCTGTTGTCAGTATAGTTGTTGTAGTGGTGGATTTTAAAATTAGGTAGAAGGTAGGTATATCATCTTACCGGAGTCTGCAAAATTTTAATAAAAGAACGCATGAATTTAAGATATTTAATTGTAGGTTTGGAAAAAAGTATGACAAATGTTTTAACTGAAGTACGAGCTCTTGTGAAATATGCAATAATAGTTTCGGTGTAGTCCTGAATCCTTTGTTGAAGATAAAATAGGTATTTTAGTTGAGTCTTCAAATTATTTACAGACTTCGGAAATTATGAAAAAGCTGGAATATAAATTTAAACTCAGAAAATAGGTGTGGATGGTTAGTAGGCAGTTTGTAGGAAAAAAGTAGAAAGAATTTTGCTATAAATAACATGCTTGAAATACATTTGAAATCTATAAAAATCAATGGAATAATGATTAAATATTTAGATTTTAGTCTCGAAAAATAAAAAAATTTACTTCCAAACAGTACAAATCTCTATATCAATCTTGGAAGTTACTTAGTGACAAATAATGCTTGCGGTTTTGAGATGAGTTCAAGTGCACAATGCTTGAGTGTGCAAAGAATAAGTGGAGCTGTAAGTTTCAAATTACTGGATATAGGATAAGGTGTGGTAAGTGAGAAAAGTTTCAGCCTATATTTTAACAAAAAATGAAGAAAGGCATATTAAGAACTGTAAAAAAGCATTAATTGGGTTGATGAAATTGTTATAACAGACAGTTTCAGTACGGATGATACTGTAGAAATGGCAAAAAATAGGCTGTAAAGTTGTACAAGGAATAACGTCTAAATTAAGAGCTGAAATCGAATATGAGTTGAAAACTCTCCAATTGACTATAGAGGTGAAAAATTGTATTTTCAAGGTGAATTTTTATACTATCCTTATGATAGTTATAAAACATTTATGTTATGAGAAAATCTGATTTCTATACCGATTTACGTGCTAAAGAAATATTCTAGGGTGCTAAAAAGTTTAAGATTTTAAATGTTTTTGTAAATCTTATTGTGATGTTTGTAAAAATGTATATTATTAAAAAAGGATTTCTTGACGGTTTGATAGGTTTTATATTGTCGCTATTATGTTCTTCATTTTATACTTTAATGAAATATGGGAAACTTTGGGAATTAGAAAAAAATGAAATTTTTGTATCCGATATCTTTGATTTATTCCATTTTATCTAGATCAGATAGAAAATTTAGCAGTCCAAAGGAACTTCCAAAACCTGTAATAAGCGTAGGGAATATTACATGGGGTGGTACTGGTAAAACGCCAATTGTGATAGAACTTTTGAATTTTCTTACAAGCAATAATATAAAGCCCGTAGTTTTAACACGTGGTTATTCACGAAAAAGCAAAATCCCTTTATTTTTAAAAGGTGGTGCAGATGGTATAGATGTTTTGATGAGTGGCGATGAACCTCTTTTAATTGCAAAAAGTGTTCCGGAAACTTGTGTAATTGTAGGATCAAACAGATATAAAAATGCATTAAAGTTTAATAGTGAAATAAATCCTGATGTTTATGTTTTAGATGATGGATTTCAACATTGGAATATTAAAAGAGAGTTAGATATAGTATGTGTAAATGCCGCGAATCCTTTTGGAAATGGTATGCTTATACCTGCAGGAATTTTACGAGAAAAACCTCAGGCTTTAAAAAGAGCAGGAATCATAATTATTACAAATTCCGATATGGTTTTAAATAAAGAACTCAAAGAATTGGAATTAAAAATACTTGCTTTATCAGGTAAAACATCTATCATAACTTATTACGGTGGTTTTGAGTATAAAACTGTGGATTTGAATACAGATTTTAATCCTGAATTTTTTGAAAAAGCCGATGTGTATTCTTTAAGTGCTATAGGTTTTGCGAGAGGTTTTAAAAATTCTATTGAGAAGTCAGGAATAATAATAAAAGACAATATAGTTTTAAGAGATCACAGCTCTTATGCTGACTTTAAAAAGATAATAAGTCAAAAAAGTGAAAATTCATATTTTATTATTACCGCTAAAGATGCGGTTAAATTTCAAAATATTGACGCAAATATAAAAGAAAGGAGTGTAGTTCTTGTTGTAAAATTGCAATTTGCAAAGGGGAAAGATCGATGGGAGCAAGAAGTGCTAAAGTGCCTGCAGTCTTTTTAGACAGGGATGGAACACTTATTTTTGATAGGAATTATTTAAGTTCTCCAGAACAGGTCAAACTTTATTCTTTTGCTGCAGAAAGTATAAATAGACTGCGTAATGCGGGTTTTAAAATAATAGTTGTGACAAATCAGTCTGGTATTAGTAGAGGAATATTTACTGAACATGAATTGCAGAATGTAAATAGAAGATTTATGTCTTTGCTTAAAACTGCAAAAGCTGAAGTAGATGCTATTTATTATTGTCCACATGTTGATTCTGACAATTGTTCTTGCAGGAAACCTAAAGTGGGCATGGCATTACAGGGAGCAAAGGATTTTAATGTGGATCTTAAGAAATCTTATACCGTTGGAGACAGCGTAAGAGATTATTTGCTTGGGTTTAATATGGGTGGCAGAGGTATTTTAGTACTTACTGGATACGGGAAAAAACAGCAACCTAAAATATTAAAAGAAGAAATAAAACCGATGGCTATATGTAGAACTTTAAAACAAGCTGTAGCCTTGATAATTAGATCTACTAAAGAAAACTAATAGGGTTACTGTGTTCATATTGATATTATCTCTCAAATTTTGTTTTACGTAAAGTTCGCTTTCTTGTTACGAAGATCCCAAGGTAAAATAAACCACTTTTCTTGTTCAAAAATTTAAAGTAGAGCGCGAAAAATAAATGAGGATTAAAAATAAATATGTTTGGTAAAAAAACGATAAATACAAACTGTCTGAATATGAAACAGTTTCGTTTATTATCTTGTTTAATTTTTTTGTCTGTTGGTAAATCGTTTTTAGAGTTTAAAATGTTTAATGTTTTAGGAGTTTGAATGGCAGAAAAGTTCATACTATGTCAATATAGATTTGGTTGTAAATTCTTTTTATGCTGCTAGTTGGATATTTGAGTCGTTATTTGATGAGGAAAGCAAATCCTCTTTTAAATCTGTGCCAAAAATGTTGTAAAACGGAAACATAGAACCGCATATAGAAATAGAAAGTGGTTACGAGCTTGTTTAGAGTTAACGTAGTAATAAAAGGCAGTACTTTAAGACGTGTGCATGATGTTCTGCCTCTACTGTGTATTATATATTTTAGGACACTCCCTTCAAAAGTTAGTTGGTGGGCAAGTACAACTTTATGTACAAAATCTGGCAATTTGTTGTGCCCTTTGACAGTTAAAATTTTTTATAAAAGAATTAATCAAAACAGTTTTTGGAGAGTTGAATTGTTTTGTGTTAAAGTTTTTGTCGCCGGAAGATTTAAGTATAATGATAACTTTAAGAAATAAAATGTTGATATTGGATTGGTTATAAAAGAAGAATATATGTATATATAAAAAATTGTAAAGACAGATAGGTATCGTGGGTAAGCGTCGCATTGTGGAGTCTGTAGATTTAACCGAAAGGGATAAATATTTTGTTGCATCAAATAGTGTAACAAGAGAAATGTAAACTTTTTGTTTCGTTGTGTGGTGTAAAATAAAATATTAAATGTTGTGTTCATAAGCCGCAAATGAGGTTTGTATACATGCTTGAATATTATGCGAATGAATAGTTGAGTTAATGTGGAATTTTTAGTAAAATTACTCGTCCATGAACAAACAATCGTTAAAAATTCGAGCAGAATTCTTAGATTTTTTTAAAAACAACGGATGTACTATTATTCCGTCTGATTCACTTATTCCGACCGGTGATAAAACCCTTCTTTTTACTTCTGCTGGAATGGTACAGTTTAAACGACATTTTTTAGGACAAAGTAAAGATTCTTTTACGAGAGTTACAAGTTGTCAAAAATGTTTCAGAACATCAGACATTGAACAAGTTGGGATAACTACAAGACATTTAACTTTTTTTGAGATGCTTGGGAATTTTTCTTTTGGCGATTATTTTAAAAAGGAAGCAATCGCCTGGGCATGGGAATTTTTAACAAAAAACATAGGGTTGTCGAAAAATAAATTGTATGTAACTGTTTATAAAAATGATAATCAGACTGCGAAAATATGGAAAAAAATTATTCCTGAAAATAGAATCATAAAAATGAGTGATGAAACAAATTTTTGGCATATGAGTGATACTGGTCCCTGCGGTCCGTGCTCAGAAATATTGATAGATTTGGGTCCAGAAATGAGTTGCGGAAAACCTGAGTGTGGTCCTGGCTGTAACTGTGACAGATATCTTGAAATATGGAATCTTGTTTTTACACAGTTTGACAAACAGTCTGACGGTTCCCTAAAAAATCTTCCAAGAAAAAGTATAGATACTGGTATGGGCATTGAGAGGATACTTACTGCGGCAAATAATAAAAAAAATATATTTGACACTGATTTATTTATGCCGATTGTGGAAAATGTCGCGGATATTTTAAAGATAAAAAAAGAAGGTAAAAATATATCAAAACTTAGATTAATAGCAGATCATTCAAGAGCTGCAACCTTTTTAATTTCTGACGGTATATTACCGTCAAACGAAGGAAGGGGTTATGTTTTAAGAAGGATTTTGAGAAGAGCTTTGAGACAAGGTAAACTTTACGGATACAATAGACCATTTATAAATGAACTCGCGTTAACTGTATTTAAAGTTATGGAATTGGCATATCCAGAACTCTCGTCAAAATTGAGTAATATAAAATCTATTATTAAAGTAGAAGAAGAAAAATTTTTAGAAACGCTTGAATCCGGTTCTGAGATGATTTCTGACGTTATACGTTCTTATAAATCCAAAGGCGTGAGCATTATTGATGGCAAAGTGATTTTTAAACTTTATAATACTTATGGGTTCCCATGCGATTTAACGAAAGAAATTGCTTCTGAAAACGGCTTAACTGTCGACGAAGTGGGGTTTAAAATTGAACAAACAAATGCTCAGGAAAAATCTCGTGCAACTTGGAGTGGTTCTGGCGAAAAAGATATAGTTCAGTATTCTGTGTTGCATAAAAAGACAAATGATACGGTTTTTACCGGATATGATGATTATTTTAGTGAAAGCAAAGTTTTGGCTTTAGTTAAAGATGGGAAAGAAGTTAACGAACTAAAAACTGGCGATAATGGTGAGGTTATTCTTTCACAAACATCTTTTTATGCACAATCTGGTGGTCAAAGTGCAGATAAAGGTATAATACAAAATGATTATTTCCAAGCATTTGTCAAAGATGTTTTAAAACCTATAGGCAGTTTATTTGTTCATAAAGTTAAAGTTTTAAAAGGGATGTTGAAGGTT
>JAISRA010000052.1 GCA_031273885.1 Endomicrobium sp. | reverse complement strand
AATATTTAAACAGGCAGGATTGTTGGGAGATGACGGGTATTTAAAAGCGTGGAAAGACGGGTTTAGTTATTTAGCAGGGTTATTTAACACTCAGCAGGGTAAATAAAAGTAAAAAGCCCTAAGAAAATTGCTTTCCGAGTCAGATTTTGCGTTAGGAGAGCGAAAATTTTCCATAAAACAAAGCAATGGTTCAAAATCCGAATACTTGATTGACCGGCATGCTTTAATTAAATATGTCTTTGCGTATTTCTTCGTTTAAAAATAATGCTCAAAACGATTATTATGTTATGTGCTGTATATTTGCAAAATGTGCATTTTTTACGGGGCGCTTAGTACTAAAGGGAGGAATATACGGAAGTAAAAATATGTTAAGGTATAAAACAATACTGTCTTAGAAGGTTTGTAAAAATATGAAAATCGAGCTTATCTGCACCGGAAGCGAGCTTCTTGCCGGAAAAGTAAATACCAATGCTGCTTATGTAGGTTCAAGGCTTTCTGAAATTGGAGTTGACCTATCGCTTATTACTGCTATCGGAGATAAAAAACAGGATTTATTGCAGGGGTTTAAAAGAGCTTTTGAAAGAAGCGATATCGTTATCAGTACGGGCGGACTCGGCCCTACGTTTGACGATATAACGATTGAGACTGTTGCGGAATATTTAGGGCTTGAAATTTATTCCGATAGAAAAACTTTAAAAACCATAAGAGAATATTTCCTGAAATATCGCGGGCTTTCGTCGATTCCCGATATCAACAAAAAACAGGCCAATGTTATTAAAGGGGCAAAGATTTTAAGAAATTGTTTCGGGACGGCGCCCGGGCAGATGCTGAGATTTAAAGATTGTAAGAAAAAAGTCCGCAAAACTTTATTTTTGCTTCCCGGACCGCCCAGAGAAATGAAGCCTGTATTTGAAGAAAATATTGTTCCGTTTTTAAAGAATTATTCTTTAAGCGTAAAGAAAAATAAAACAATACGCGTATTTGGCCTTGCAGAGTCAGTTGTCGAAGAAATGATAAAACCCGTTATGGAAGAAGCTGAATTCTGCGATTCAAAATCTGTAGACTTCGGTATTCTTGCAACTGAATCGGTTATAGACGTAAAGTTTTCGGTTTCAGGCGCAGATGAACGTTCTGTTGATGAAAAGATGAATAAGCTGAAGCGCGGTTTTAGAAGTATTTTAAAAGATAATATTTTGGGTTATGATAAAGACACGCTTGCCTCTGTTGTCGGACGGCTGTTGCTTTCCGGTAAGAAAACAGTTTCTTTTGCAGAATCTTGTACGGGCGGAATGATAGCAGCGGCAATTACGGCTGTGCCGGGAAGTTCAGCCTATTTTAAAAATTCTGTTGTTTCATATTCAAACGGGTCAAAAATGAAACTGCTGAAGGTAAAAAAGGGAACTTTAAAGACTTTTGGCGCGGTAAGCGCAGAAACTGCCGAAGAGATGGCAAAAGGCGTTTTAAAGCTTTCAGGCAGTGATTATGCCTTTTCGACAACGGGAATTGCGGGGCCCGATGGGGGGACAAAAGCGTATCCTCTTGGTCTTGTGTATATAGGCTTTGCCGATAAGAATAAAACGGAAAGTTTTAAATTCAATTTCGTCGGAACAAGAAAAGACATAAGAAAAAAGACTGTAAATACGGCTTTAGATTTGTTAAGAAGAATCCTTATTGGAAAAAATCTGAAAAATAAAATAAATTTAACACTGAAAAAAACAAAACCACGGTTCATTTTAAAGACAAAATAGCATGCCGGTCTCTTGTAAACTGTATGCCGAACTTGTTATAATTGAAAACATCAAAGGGATAGTTGCGTATATTGGATAAGGTCGCAAAGCGCAAAGTATTCGTTATGATATCACTTCGAATACAAAAATAAATATTTATATGTGCAGGATATATAGTGTCGGATTTGAAAATCGCAGATTTACGGCAATATCTCAAAATCTTCTGATATCAATTTGATGCTAAAACAATTATCAGTTAATATTTTGGGTAAACCCGATTTTTGGATTCCTCATTCGAATTTAGAATCAGCATAAAAGAATTTTTTAAAGAATAAAAAAATTGGATTCCTCAAATTCAAAAATAAATATAATTATCGGAGGCCAGTATGAGCAGCCCGCTTTTAAAAGACGGCATTTTTGAATCGCCAATAAGCAGCGATGAAGTTATGACTGTATCGGGGACAATAAACAAGAGTATAATTTTATGGTTTTTTCTGGCAATAAGCGCGTTTTATTCATGGACGCATCCGAATATAATGTCTTTAATGTTTCCTATACTAATTGCGGCTTTTGCTTTAGCCGTGATTTCTATATTTAAAAAATCGGCTTCGCCGTTTTTAGCTCCTGCCTATGCAATATGCGAAGGGCTTATTTTAGGAGCGGTTTCTTTTTATTTTGAAAAATCATATCCCGGCGTTGCAGTAAATGCAATTCTTTTAACAATTTGCGTTTTGTTTTGTATGCTTGCCGCCTATAAAACAGGCATACTTAAAAGTACTCCAAAATTCCGAAAAGTTGTGATACTTTCAACTTTTGCCATAGCGTCAGTTTACATAATAGATATATTTTTAAATATTTTCGGAGCGGGCAACTTCCCGTATATTCATGACTCGTCAGGTATAGGGATTATTATAAGTTTTATAATAGTTGCCATCGCGTCTTTGAATCTTATTATTGATTTTGATTTGATTGAAAATGGTGCGCGTTCCGGCGCTCCTAAATATATGGAATGGTACAGCGCTTTTGCTCTTATGGTAACGCTTGTATGGCTTTATCTTGAGATGTTGAGATTTCTTACAAAGATGAGGAGAGCTTAAGTGTTGAATAAAACGGTTTTTTTTAAATCCGTTACAGAAGTAGATTCATTGCCTAAAAGCGCTGCTGAAGCTATTTTTTCAGGCAGGTCTAATGTCGGCAAAAGCAGTATTATAAATGCTTTGTGCTCGCAAAAGAATTTAGCGAGAATATCAAAAACCCCGGGAAGGACAAGAAGCGTAAATGTTTACAGCGTTTGTTGGGGAAAATGGATAATAGATTTGCCCGGGTACGGATTTGCGCGGGTAAGCCATACGGAAAAAAAGCTTTGGAACAGGATGATAGAAGAATGTATAATCCGAAGGCAAAGTAAAAAGACTGTGTATATAGTCATAGATGCTTTTGTAGGTCCTGCCGAGCTGGATTTTAATATGGCTGATTGGCTTAGCGGGTATAATGTTCCTTTTAAAATTATTGCAAATAAATGTGACAAAGTCCCTAAAAACATTACGGAAAAGGAAATAAAAAGCAAAGCGGGAGAATGTTTTAATATAGATGAATCGAATGTGTTTACAGTAAGCGCAAAAAAGAGAAACGGGTTTAGTAAGCTTCTGGAAGATATTGTGAATTTTTTTAAATAAAAACGACGGTAAAATAAGAGTGTATTTTGAAAATAATTTCATGGAATGTTAATGGTATAAGGGCGGTATATAAGAAAGGGTTTGCCGGTTGGTTTAAAAATGAAAATGCAGATATTGTTTGTGTGCAGGAAACAAAAGCCGATAAAACGCAGTTCCCGAAAGATATAACAGAGTTTGAAGGGTACAATTTTTATTGTTCTTCGGCAGAAAAAAAAGGGTACAGCGGCGTGGCAGTCTGGTCAAGAATAAAACCCGAATTCGTAAATACAGGCATTGAAAATAAAAGATTTGACGGCGAAGGCAGAATTTTAAGGCTTGACTTTAAAGATTTTATACTTTTCAACATTTACTTTCCTAACGGCGGAGCTTCTTTAGAGCGCCTTAGATATAAGATGGAATTCTACGATTATTTAATCGGATACCTTAAACAATTTGAGAATAAAACGGTAGTTATGTGCGGTGATTACAATACGGCGCATTTTCCGGTAGATTTGGCAAGACCTAAACAAAATGAAAAAGTTTCTGGGTTTATGCCTGAAGAAAGAGAAAAATTAGACGCTTTTATTACAGCAGGCTATGCCGATGCGTTTAGGCATTTCAACAAAGAACCGGGCAATTACACTTGGTGGGATTATAAAACTGCTGCAAGATCAAGAAACGTAGGCTGGAGACTGGACTATTTTTTTATATCTCGGCATTCTTTAAAACATTTAAAATCTGCGGGCATAGAAAATAAAGTTTTTGGTTCTGACCACTGTCCTGTTTCAATAGAAATTTTTTAAATTTCAGCGTTTTCAACCGCATAAAGACTTGACAATCAGCGAAAAACAATGTTATATATGATTGTGTAAATATTGGTCTGGCGGCAATTTGGCTTTTTATTGAGCTGCCTGTATGTTAAAGTTTGAAATGCAATCGGTTTTATTTGCTCTTTATCTTGCCGGTTGGTGTAAGAGTAAAGGTATTTCTTGTAGCGCCGATATTAGGAAAGTTCCGGTTTTTGAAAAGGATTTCCCAAAAGCAGTTTTTTGCGGTAAGTTGCATTGTGGATTTGTATATTCCCCATAGCTTAAACGGAACTTTAAAAATATTTCATAATATGATATAAGTTATTAGTCAAAAAACAAAACATTTCTTTATTAAATTTTCAGTAGATGGAGTAACAAAAGTAAATATATTATTATTGTTGCAAATGTTTCTGAAAAACCACGGAAGTATATTACTAGTCTGGACAATTCCTTAAGCGCTGTTTTACGTATTGCCGTTGTTAATGATGTAAGCAGGGTATGGCGAAAAAACGTATAAAAGGCGATAAAAAACATATCTAAGAATCCTATCCGCCATAAAAGACAAAATCGTTGATGAAGTGAAAAAACAAGCCAAATATTACAGCAAAAGTATCTTAATAATTTAATATGTTAGATTTCGGAGTTGAAGCTATTTTAAATATAGAAAGACTTTGTCTATTTAAGAATAATTCTTTATAGATGAGAGCTGATGATATACAAGTCTGTTAAAGGGGAAAAAATGATTATTATTAAAAGAAGCGTCATGTTAATGTGCGTTTTTTGTATAAATTTATTCTTTACAGATTGTCTCTTTGCGGGAAAAGAACAAAAGTTTAGTGGCGGACAAACGATTATTGTTGATCAGTATGTGGCAGGAGAAATTGCCGGTAATGGTGAAGGAGAAAATGGAGAGGAGCCGTTTAATCAAGACCCCAATAATAACGATATAACGATTGCCGAAAAAGGTATAGACTATAAGGTTTATGGAGCTTACTGTTGTCAGAGTACAGCAAGCAATAATAGCGTTAAAATTGACTTAGGTGCAATAGTAAACAAGTCTATCTATGGTGGTCGTGTCCTGGGAGAAGGGACCATTGAGACCAGTACAGTCATAGTCTCTGGCGTAGTTGGTGAATCTGTTTATGGAGGATTGCTCGATAGAGGATATGTTGGTAACATCGTAGTCACACTAAGTTCTAGTGCGAGTGTAGGAAATACTAGTACAATAATAAACCTTACGGCAGATATGGACACTTATTTGGATGCTTTCACCGCTGAGAGGGCTCGTTTAGCTGAGGTAGCAAATATGTTGGGGGGAGGGCGGAACTCGCCCCTGATATTGAAGAAGCGCATGAACAGGCCTTGGGTGCAGTTAACCCTAAAAGTGCACCTATTTTAAACGGATTGTTTATTATGCTGCAAGGAGGAAGAGAGGAAGAGGAAGATGAAGCTGAAAGAGATCGTTTGCGCTGTGTAAAAAATAAAGTTTGTGGTGGTTATATTGCAGATTTTGGAACAGTAACGAATATTGTTTTAAATATTGCTGGACGTGTATCAGCGCCGATCTATGGTGGATATGTAAAAAAGGGAGATATTGATAAAATTAAAGTCAATATTATTAGTGGGACAGAAGTCGGATTTGTTTGTGGTGGGCAGATCGGCGCTACTGGGACAATAAAGAGTGTTTGCGTAAATGTAGAAGATGGAGCAAAAGCATCTGATATCTGGGGTGGGAATGTAAGACAAGGATCTGTTATTGGCAGTACAGTTGTAATTAATGCGCAGGCAAATGTAAGCGACGTTTGTGGCGGGATAATAGGAAGAAATGGAAATATAAGAGGTGTCTACGTTAATATTGCAGGAAAAGTAGAAAGTAATGTGGTTGGAGGGGAGATCTCTGAGGCAGGAAATGTTGTAAATACTAGAGTCGAAGTAGTAGGTCAACATGCTATCGTAGGCAGTTCTAGTTCGAAGGAGGAAACAGGAAAAGTTAACAAAATTTGTGGCGGATGTGTGAATATTGGAACAGTAGAGAATAGTACTGTTGTAGTTACCAGAAAAGGAAAAGTCAAAGGAAATGTTTATGGCGGAGAGATTGGCATTTGCTTTGAGGACGATAATCATCTTGGGTACGTGTGGGGAACTCTTAGAGCGGGAAAACCTAAACGTTATATTACAAGCCCGGCAGCCGCAATAACAAATACTGCTGTGTATTTCTCCGACGCTCAAATTGACGGAGATGTTTATGGCGGAGAAATCAATGATTTTGTTGACGAGCGCTGTTGCGTGTCCTTTTTTACTAAAAATTCTGTTAGGGCTATTAAAGTCTTAATAGATAATCAGACGAAAGTGCAAGGCAATATATGGGGTGCTTTAGTAAGAAATAAAGGCGAGCCGTGTGTGTATG
>JAISRA010000011.1 GCA_031273885.1 Endomicrobium sp. | reverse complement strand
GACTGGACATTTGTTGGGTGGAGCTGCTAGCGTAGAGCTTGTGGCTACTGTTTTGGCAATGCTGGAAGGTTTTATACCTCCGACCATTAACTATGAAACTCCTGATCCAGACTGTGATTTGGATTATGTTCCAAATACGGTAAGAATGCAGCAAATTACGTGCGCTCTTTCGAACTCTTTAGGGTTTGGCGGACATAACGCAACTGTTGTAATAAAAAAATATGTTGAACAAAAATTATAAAAAACTTCAAAAAATTATTGGATATAAATTCAATAATCTTGTAGTTTTAATGACGGCTTTGACTCATAAATCTTATGCGGTTGAAGCTTTTACAAAAAGTTATAATGAGCGTATGGAATTTTTAGGAGACAGTGTTCTGTCGGCTGTTGTGGCAGAAATACTCTACACAAGATATCCGTATGAAAGTGAAGGTAAGTTATCGCAACTTAGGGCACAGATTGTTTCAGCACATAACTTAAGTGTCTGGGCACAAAAAAGTGATGTAGGATGTTATATTTTTTTAGGTAAAAGCGAAGACAGAAAAAAAGAAGCAAGGCATAGAGAAAGCTTGCTTTGCGATGTGTTTGAGGCTGTTGTAGGGGCAATTTATTTAGATGGTTGCTTTGAGAATGTGAAAAAGTTTGTTTTAAAATTTCTCAGTGAGCAAAAAGAAATAGTAATCACTGATTATAAAAGCAAACTTCAAGAATTTGCTCAGTCGGTCTGTAAAAATCTTCCTGAGTACAAAATAGTAAAAGAATTCGGTCCAGACCACAATAAAAAATTTGAAGCTGCTGTGTATTTAAATAATAATCTTCTAGGAAAAGGTACTGGAAATTCTAAAAAAAAAGCTCAACAATTTGCTGCTGAACAAGCAATGAAAAGTGTCAGCCAGTCTGTCGATGAAAACAATACCTAATATTAAATTGTAGTACTACAGTGTTTTCAATGGCAGATTTTATTAATAGAGGGGTGGGATATGGTAATGGATTATATGTTGTCTGAAGAAGAGCAAATTATTGTTGACACTGCTAGAACAATTGCAGTTGAAAAAATGAAACCGCTAAGAGAATATTATGACGAAAAAGAAGAGTTTCCTTGGGAGATTATAAAAGAATTCGCTCAGGCTGACCTATGTGGAGTATATATTCCTGAAGAATATGGTGGTTTTGGGAAAGGCATTATGGGGCTTGTTCTTGTCGTTGAAGAACTTTGTAAGGTTGATGGAGCAATTGCCTTGTCTCTTGCCGCAACGGCGCTAGGAGTTCTTCCTATTCTTCTGACCGGTAGCCAAGAACAGAAACAAAAATATTTACCTGACGTAGCATCAGGTAAAAAACTTGCTGCTTTTGGATTAACGGAAGCTAATGCTGGCTCAGATGCGACCGGAATTGCAACCATTGCTGTTAAAGACGGTGATTATTATATATTGAATGGGACAAAGTGTTTTATTACTAATGGTGGCGATGCGGAAATATACACAATTTTTGCAAAAACAAATCCTGAAAGAGGAGCAAGAGGCATTTCTTGTTTTATCTTGGAAAGAGGCATTTCGGGTTTTGAATTCGGTAAAAAAGAAAAAAAAATGGGTATAAGAGCATCTTCGACAGGAGAACTTATATTTAACAATTGCAGGATTCACAAAGACCAACTTCTTGGAAAAGAAGGGCATGGGTTAATGATCGCTCAGGCTACGCTAGATAATTCCCGTCCGGGAGTTGCAGCTCAGGCTCTTGGTATTGCGACCGGTGCCTTGGAAGAAGCAGTTGTTTATGCAAGAAAGAGAATTCAGTTTGGACAAGCTATAGCCTCTTTTCAGGGAATTCAGCATATGCTTGCAGATATGGCAACCGAAGTTGAAGCTGCAAGAGCATTGCTTTACGCTTCTGCAAGAATGATTGATTTTGGGAAAAATAAACGTACTAGCAAAGAATCGGCAATGGCCAAGCTTTTTTGTTCTGAAGTTGCAATGAGAGTTACCACAAATGCAGTTCAGATATTTGGTGGATACGGATATTCTAGAGAATATCCTGTAGAAAAAATGATGAGAGATGCAAAAATCACTACTCTTTACGAAGGGACCAGCCAGATTCAGAAAAACGAAATTGCGCTGAACTTGATTAAAGAATCAGCAGCGAAATCTAAATAATTTTATTTCGTTTTTTTTTGAATTCTAAAATTTCAAAGACTTTTCAAAACCAAGTACAAGTGATTGTAAAAAATGAAGAGTCAAAGTAAATGCAAATAAAATAAATTAAAAGTACAATGTGGGGTGGGAGAGAAGAAATGAATGTAATTGTTTGTATTAAACAGGTGCCTGCCGTGACTAATGTGCAAATTGATCGCGATACAGGCAGACTTAAAAGAAATAGCGTAGAATCTATAATAAATCCTCTCGATGAATATGCTATAGAAGAAGGTTTAAGAATTAGGGAAAAAATCGGTGCCGGAAAGGTTACTGCTATTACAATGGGACCTCCTCAGGCTGAATCCGTTTTAAGAGAAGCTATTTCAAAAGGGGTTGATGAAGCTATTTTGGTAAGCGACAAAGCCTTTAGCGGTGCTGATACTTTGGCGACGTCTTATACTTTGTCATCGACAATAAAAACTCTCGGGGATTACGGCGTTATAATTTGCGGAAAACAAGCGTCTGACGGTGACACTGGTCAGGTTGGACCAGCAATTGCAGAAATGCTGGGTATTGCCTGTATATCTTACGCTAAAAAAATAGAATCAATAGATGATAAGTCTATTAAAGTTGAAAGAATGATGGAAGACGGATATGATTTAATAGAAAGCCCCGTACCTGTTCTTTTGACTGTTGTTAAAGAAATAAATAATCCTAGAGTTGCTTCGCTTAAAGGTAAGATGATTGCTAAAAAAGCGGTTATTAAAACTCTTAATGCCACAGACATCAAAGCTGATATTACCAAAATAGGACTTAACGGATCTCCTACGCGTGTCATGAATATATTCACGCCCAAACAGAGAGTGGGCGTGGAAAAATTTAGCGGTGAAGCTAGCGAAGTTGCAGCTGCTTTAGTTAAAAGATTATCAGGCATTGGAGGAAGTCATATAATATAAATAATATAAAGTTAAGATTTACCAGAGAAGATACAAACTTAAATGTTAGAGTGTAACTATTATCGTTTTATCTTTAGTTTTATTTTAAACTTTAGATTTTGGAGTTTTTAAAATGCTAAACAGTATAAAAGTGTTAAATGATAAATGTGTTGGGTGTGGAATATGTTCCAGTGTATGCTCTTTCGGCGCAATTTCTATAGATGAAAGACCTGAGAATCACAAAAATCACAAAAATTTTAAATTTGCGGTTATAGATTTAAACATATGTGCGTATTGCGGCGCCTGTAATCAGGCTTGCAAATTTAATGCGATAGAGCTTAAAAAAGATGTGTCGTTGTATGGAGTTGATAAAAGTTTGTATAGAGGTGTGTTGATCTACGCGGAACAGAGACACGGTGAGATAGCAAATGTTGTATACGAACTTTTAAATATTGGAAAAAGGCTTGCGAATAAACTGAATACAATTTTGAGTACGGTTTTAATAGGCGATAACATTAAATTTAAAGCTCAAGAATTAATAAATAGAGGAGCAGACAAAGTTTATGTCTGCGATAGTCCGATTTTTGTTGAATTTCAAGATGATCCTTACACAGGTATTTTAACGCAGCTTATAGAGAGAGAAAATCCAGAAATTGTTTTAATAGGTGCTACAAACATAGGTCGTTCGTTTGCTTCAAGGATCGCTGCAAGAATTTACACAGGGCTTACAGCAGATTGTACTTCTTTAGAAGTAGATCCAGAGACAAGAAATTTGCAACAGACGAGGCCGGCTTTTGGTGGCAATATTATGGCAACTATTTTAACTCCATACCATCGTCCGCAGATGGCTACCGTAAGGCATAAAGTTTTTAAAGAAGCAAAAATTAAAGAAGGTAAAAATGGCGAGATTGTTGATTTTAAAGTTGATGTGCAGACTTTGATAAATAGAACTAAGTTTCTGGGCTTTGTAAAAGATGATAGCGTAATTGTTAATATTTCTGATGCGGATATTATTGTAGCGGGCGGGAGAGGCTTAAGAAAAGCTGATGGTTTTAAACTTCTCAAAGAACTGGCTGATCTCCTTGGCGGAACGGTTGGTGCTTCTAGAGCTGCAGTTGATTCAGAGTGGATTTCTTATTCTTATCAGATAGGACAAACTGGCAAAATAGTTGCTCCAAAGATTTATATCGCCTGCGGAATATCAGGGCAGATACAGCATACTGTTGGTATGAATTTGTCTGATATTATTGTTGCAATAAACAAAGATTCCTCATGTCCTATGATGCAGAGTGCAACATATGCTTTGGAAGGTGATTTGTACGAAATAATTCCTAATATAATAAAAGAGATAAAGTTGTCCAGATGTCAGTAGGCACTTGCTTAAATAGATTAGACAATTGTATAAATTTGTATTTATAACTGTTTTAGTAAGTATTAAAATGGTTAGTCGCGCATAAACTGGGAATAAAAAATATTTTGTATATGTAAAAGAGGAGTTGTAAAATGGCAAAAATGAAAGAAAAAATTCCTGTTTTGGATATTAATTCGGCTTTTGTGATTGTTGATAATCATGAATCTTTAAATGCTCTCATTGAACGTGTGAAAAAAGCACAGGAAATATATTTAAATTTTACTCAGGAACAAGTCGACCATAT
>JAISRA010000131.1 GCA_031273885.1 Endomicrobium sp. | reverse complement strand
AAATATCCAGAAATGGATTTAAAGGCAATAAGAATATTTCTGTTTTAAGTCCTTTAAATGGCAAAAGTTTAACTAGTCAACTGAAATTCGCGGAAAAAGTCCAGGCTGAGAAAACAATTCTTTTTGCTAAAACTGAATTTAAAATAGGTAAAGTTTTGATAAAAAATATGAAAGATAAATCTCAAATTGAAGTTTTAATGAAAGACTTATAATTATTTTTTGATTTATTTTTAATTTTATTAATTCAAATCAAATCGGATAGAAGTTGGTATTTAGAATATTTTTGTGGTGAGGGAGGAAACAATTAATCATGAGTTTATTAGTTTTATTTCAAAAAGAGTACAGTCAATTAAGCCGTCTCAAACTCTTGTAATAGATGCAAAAGCTAAAGCGCTTAAACAACAAGGAGTTGATGTTATTAATTTTGGTGTCGGAGAACCTGATTTTGATACTCCAGGAAATATAAAAAAGGCGGCGATAAATGCAATAAATGACGGTTTTACAAAGTATTGTCCAGTTGCAGGAACCCCTGAAATAAAAAACGCTATTATAAATAAGTTAAAAAGAGATAATAATCTTAGCTACACTCTTGAAGAAATTATTGTTTCAAGCGGTGCAAAACACTCACTATATAATCTTTTTCAGTCTATAATTAATGATGATGATGAAGTTATAGTGTTGGCGCCTTACTGGGTTTCTTATACTGATATGATTATTCTAGCAGGTGGCAAACCGATAATAATTCAAGCCTACGATGAAAATTTTAAAATCACACCGAAAATCGTGGAGAGAGTTTTAACATCAAAAACAAAAGCTATTATAATTAATTCGCCATCGAATCCCGCTGGGGTTACATATTCCTCTGAAGAGCTTAAGGCAATTATGCAAATATGCGTAAAGAATAAAATCCTTGTAATTTCAGACGATATATACGAAAAACTTGTATATGGCAATTTTAAATTTACATCAGTTGCGGCAGTTTCTCCAGAAATAAAAGAAAACGTAGTTGTGATTAACGGTGTTTCAAAGGCATATGCAATGACAGGTTGGAGAATAGGGTATGCTGCGGGCCCTAAAAATATTATATCGGCAATGTCAAAAATACAAAGCCAGTCGACTTCTAATGCTTCTTCAATTTCGATTAAAGCTGCTGTGGAAGCGTTAAATGGTACACAAGAATGTGTTGAGTTTATGCGAAAAGAATTTGAAAAAAGAAGAGATTATATTGTTGAACGTCTTAACGCTATAGAGGGTATAAGTTGTAGAAAGCCAGATGGTGCATTTTATGTTTTTCCAAATATTAAGACGTTGCTTGGAAAAACTTTTAACGGTAAAACTATTAGTACAGATATTGATCTTGCAGATTATTTACTCGATGTTGCTAAAATTGCAGTTGTTCCTGGGTCAGCCTTTGGAGTTGAAGGCTATGTAAGATTTTCTTATGCTACTTCAATTGAAAATATTAAAACAGGAATTGACAGAATGGAAATTGCATTAAAGTAAATTTCATATATGTAACCAGTGCGGCAAAAAAATAACTTATAGATAGAATATACAAGAGAAAAGTATATTCGTAGTTTAGGTGTCACTTAATTGACAGGATTTCTAATTTTTTGTAAACTACCCCCAAGACTTGAGAGGAATGTGTCAAATGTATGCAATTATTAAATCTGGTGGAAAGCAGTACAAAGTAGAAGAAGGCATAAATCTAGTGGTAGAAAAGCTTAGTGAAGCTGAGGCTAATCAAGAGGTTGTTCTTGGTGAGGTTCTTTTGCTCGCAAGTGGCGAAAAAGTAGTAATTGGAAGACCTTTAGTTAAAGGTTCGAAAGTAATTGCGAAAGTAATTGCGCAGAAAAGAGCCCCTAAGGTGTTGGTATTTAAAAGAAAACCTAAAAAAGGATATAAAAAACTTCAAGGACATCGTCAGTATTTAACAGAGTTGGAAATTACTAAAATTATTGTTAACGCTGAACAAATTTATTAGGAGAACACTAAAATGGCACATGTTAAGGCACAGGGGTCATCAACCAATGGGCGTGATTCGCACGGGCAAAGATTAGGTGTAAAAATATATGGGGATCAAAAAGCTTCTGCAGGAGCAATAATAGTTCGCCAGAGAGGAACAAAATACCATCCAGGGGTAAATGTAGGAATGGGAAAAGATAATACCATTTTTGCAAAAATTGCAGGTACGGTAAAATTCGTTAAAAAATCCGGAGATAGATGTTATGTAAATATCGAACAGTAAAATCTACTGGTAAATTACTTAAAGTGGTTATAGGACGTACTGTTAGTTAAAGTTTCTATACCAAACTCAGTTTTCAGCGTTGTCATTTATTATTTTTTTACAAATTTAAATATCCTATGGCGTATTATTGTTTCGTGGGATATTTATTTTTTAAAGTTATTAAAAAATAATGTTATCATTCTTTACTTAAAAAATATAATTTTAAAAATTCAAATAATAAAAAATTAGACATTAAAAGTGTATTTATTTTCAGGAATTTTGTGGAAGGGGATTTTTTATTGTTATTACCTGAATAAAGGAATAAACAATGATACTATTAAAATGAGCATTAAGATTAAAAAGGTAGAAAATGTTTATAGATAAAGTTAATGTTTTTCTTACGGCTGGAAGTGGTGGGGATGGTTGTATTTCTTTTAGAAAGGAAAAACATGTTCCTTACGGTGGGCCAAACGGCGGGAATGGTGGAAAAGGTGGCGATATCTATTTTGAAGGTAATCCTCATAAAACAACGCTTCTAGATTTATCCCTCAAATCAAAATTTGAAGCGGAAGATGGTCAAAAAGGTTTGTCAAGCAATAAATTTGGCAGATCTGGTAGAGATTTGATAATTAAAATTCCTCTAGGGACTTTAGTCTTTAAAAATGGGGATCTTTTTGCAGATATAAAAACTGCAAATGAGCGTGTCCTAATTGTTAAAGGTGGACGAGGCGGACGAGGCAATGCTTCTTTTAAAACAGCCAGACATACAGCTCCAAGAATTGCAGAAAAAGGTGAGTCCGGAGAATCTGCAGAGATAAATCTTGAACTTCGTTTAATTGCAGATATAGGTTTTATAGGATTGCCAAATGCAGGAAAATCTACTTTTTTATCTAAAATTTCAGCTGCAAGACCTAAAATTGCAAGTTATCCTTTTACAACAATGACTCCTAATTTAGGTGTTGTCGATTATAAAGATAAATATTTTGTAGCTGCCGATATGCCTGGGATAATTGAAGGGGCTCATGAAGGAAAAGGTCTTGGCTTTGAGTTTTTGAGACATATAAGACGCACGAAAGTTCTCATACATTTAATAGATGTAAGTGGCTTTGACAGTAAAGATCCTTATGAAAATTATAAAATAATAAATACTGAATTAAAGAAATATTCAAAATATCTAAAAAAAAAACATATCATAATAACTTTAAACAAAATTGATTTACCTGAAGCGCAAAAACATATTAAAGTATTTAGGAAACATTTAAAAACTAAAAAACTATTTGAAATTTCCGCAGTTACTGGGGAAGGTATTGATGCACTGCTTAAAGAAATCTCAAAAGTGCTTGAAAAACCTAGTATTTTTAGTTTTGAAAATGAAATAGAAACAGTGCCTGT
>JAISRA010000078.1 GCA_031273885.1 Endomicrobium sp. | reverse complement strand
ACAAAATGGAAATATCTTGAAGCAAGTTTAATTATTTTTGCATGCTCTTTTCTTGCAGCGGGATTTGCTGTAATTTTAGGCTCTTATTATACACATATATGGTCGATTTATTTTATCGGAGCAATAGTTTCCTGTATTTTTGCGATGAGAAGCATTAAGCTTCCTCCCAGAGAAGCGCCAAAAGATTTGCAATAATAAAAAAATTATTATAATATTTATTCCAATTGAAAGTTTCCGCGCTTTGCGTGGGCTAAAAACTGGGACAATGTCCCTGGCGAAAGGAGCTAAAAATGGCTTGTGGATGCAAAAAAGGTGGAAAATCTGTTAAGAAAAAAGTTAATGTAAAAGTAAAGAAGAAAAGTTCTTCTAGCAAGAAAAAGAAATAAGAATTATTGTTGTGAGAAAAGCCGTCTTTTAGAAGACGGCTTTTTTTATTTGTATTTTTATTTTGATTTTATACTGTCAAATCCGGTGTATTTGCGTAACACTTCAGGGATTATTACAGAACCGTCTTCCTGTTGGTAATTTTCAAGTATTGCTGCAAAAGTTCTTCCTACAGCGACGCCCGAACCGTTTAACGTGTGTAAGAAATTATTTTTTTTATTTTGGGAAGTTTTATATTTTATATTCATTCTCCTCGCTTGGAAATCTTTGAAATTTGAACATGATGAAATTTCTCTATACATTCCGCTTCCGGCAAGCCATACTTCTAAGTCGTATGTTTTTGCTGCTGAAAAACCTAAATCTCCGGTTGACAAAAGAGAAACTCTGTATGGAAGCTCCAGCAGTTCCAAAACATTCCCGGCGTCAAGAACAAGCGTTTCTAATTCTTCGTTTGAACTTTCGGGGGAAACAAATTTTACAAGCTCTACTTTATTAAACTGATGATTTCTGATAAGTCCTTTTGTGTCTTTTCCATAAGTTCCGGATTCTCTTCTAAAACATGCCGAATAGGAAACATATTTTTGCGGGAGACATGATTTTTCCAAAATAGTATCCCTGTAAATATTTGTTACCGATATTTCCGCTGTCGGTATTAAGTATAAATCATCCTTGGAACACTTATATACATCATCCTCAAATTTGGGGAGTTGCCCTGTGCCTATCATTGAAGTTTTATTTACAAGATAAGGGAGCATTATTTCCTTATATCCCTTTTTTTTATGCAAGTCCAGGAAGAAGGAAATAATTGCTCTTTCCAAAACGCATCCTTCGTTTTTTAAAACTGCAAAACGCGAACCTGAAATTTTTGAAGCGGTTGTAAAATCAAGAATATCTAAGTTCTCTCCTATATGCCAATGATGCTTTGGCTGAAAAGAGAATTTCTTAGGAGTTCCTATGTATCTTATAATCTTGTTATCTTTTTCATCTTTGCCTACAGGTACGCTTTCATCCGGGATATTAGGTATACGAAGAATAAAATCTTCTATTTGACTTTCGATTGCAACTAATTGTTTTTCCTGTTCTTGGATTTTATCTTTTAATTCATTTATTTCTTCAAGAACTCCATGCGGGATTTCCTTACTTTCTATTTTAAGTTTGCCTGTCTGTGCGGAAATATTATTTTTTTTGAGCCTTAGTTGATCTATTTCGCCGGCAGCAGTTTTTCTTTCATCGTCCAATTTTAAAAGTTGGTCAAAATTAAAGCAGTTGTTTCTGTTAAGCATTGCCTGCTTTACTGATTCAATGTTTTCTCTGATAAATTTAATATCCAGCATCTTCTCTCCAATGCCTTCCCGGCAAGTTTTTCCGATGTGTTCAAAATGGAAGACTGTACCAATTTATTTTAGTATAGATAACAATGATATTTTTGTCAACCTTAATAATTTATGTCTGTTTTCCCTGAAGATTTTTAATGCTTCAAAGCAAATTTTTTTAATAAAATTGTTTAAGTTGCAGAAATTCTCAATTAATCAACCACTCCAATGCATTAATATGTTGAATCCCGTTATATGAAGTTGTCGGCAGATAGTCCATTGTTATAAGGTATTTTTGATTATTGTCCCTGATTGCATTCAGCGGCGCCAGTTCGCGCTCAAGCGTCTTTTTTTCTGCCACGGTTTGCGCTACTTGATAATATTCTGTTTTGTCGTTTTTAAAAGCAACGAAATCAACTTCAGCGGCGCCGACTTTTCCGATATAAATTTCATAACCTCTGCGCATAAGTTCAAGATAAATTATATTTTCCGAAATATGTCCGGTATCCGTGCTTGCGGACCCGAGCAAAAGGTAGCGAAGTCCGATATCAACCGCATAATATTTTTCATTTGTTTTTAAGTATTCTTTTCCTTTAATAGTATAACGTCCTATTTTGTATAAAATATAACTGTCAAGCAAAGCGCTAAGATAACTTTCAACCGTTAGAGGCGATGTTTTTCTGCCGCTTGAGGATATTGTGTCGCTGATTTTTTTTATTGAACATAAATTTCCGATATTGCTAAACATAAATCTGATTATACTTTTAAGTTTTAAAACTTCAGAAATGTTTTTACGTTCTATAATGTCTTTTAAAACTATAGTATTATAAACGTCGCTTAAATAGTCTCTGATTTTTTCTTTATCGTTTTGAAATACAAGCGTATACGGAAAAGAGCTGCCTTCAAGATAATCTTTAAATTTTTGAGGCAAATTTGATTTATCCTCAAGTGCAGATATGTATTCTTTAAACGAAAGAGGAAACATTTGAATTTCAATATAACGCCCCGAAAGCAATGTGGCAATTTTCCCTGAAAACATGTAAGCGTTTGAACCTGTAATATATAAGTCCACATTATCTTTAATAAACAGACTGTCAACGGCTTTTTGAAAATTGTTTACATTTTGGATTTCATCCAGGAAAATATAATTCATTTTATTCGGAACAAGATTCTCTTCTATGTGTTTATGAAGAATTTTATAATCGGTAAGTTTTTCATTATTTATATCTTCAAAATTTATATTTTGGATTTGCGGTTTATCAACTCCGCTGTCAAGTAAATATTTCTGAAACAGCTTAAATAACGTTGACTTACCGCATCTTCGAATGCCTGTAACAATTTTGATAAGTTGTTTGTCTTTAAAGCCAATAAGTTTATTAAGATAATCCGGTCTTTGAAGCATAATGCCCTCTATTTTTACAATATGGTATATAAAAACTTACGAAAAATCAATAGTTTTGCAACGTTCAATATAAAAACTTGCGGAAAAATAATAGTTTTATAACATTCAATATAAAAACTTGTATAAAATTTATATATTTTATTAAGAAATACATCTAAAATTTGATAAAAAAGAAATGTTGAAGGGTGTGGTATAAGGCTTCGGTTAAATTTTTTCTCCTACAATTTCTTCTAAAACTCCAATCATATACAGTGGAATATCGTAAAGATTATTATTTACGTTATAATCTGCTAATGATGAACGGACGGTTATTTTAGGTTTATAAGTTTCCATATAAACCTTTAAGCTTTTAGCTGCCAGACTTATTGAGGATTTCACTTCTATAGGAATAATCTCATTTGATTTTTGTATTACAAAATCTACTTCCCAGCTGCCTTTTTCTTTGACCCAGTAAAATATCGGCAGATTAGTGTCAGATGCACGTAATTCTTGTAAGACAAATTGTTCTGTTAATCCTCCCTTGAAATGGGTGAAAACTTTATCATTTGGATCAATATAAGCTTTTAAATCAAGTTCCGCCATAGCGGATAAAAGTCCTATATCAAGCATATAAACCTTAAAATGTTCCCGTACTTGATAGCTGATAAGCGGCAAATTCGGTAAGCTTACACAGTTTACTTTATAAATAAGATTACTGTTAAAGAGCCATTGCAGAGCGTTTTCATATTCACGCGCCCGCGCTCCATGCCGTATGTCTTTGTACATAAATTTTTTCTTTTCTTTTGCAAGATGAACGGGTATGGAATTCCATATCATACCTACTTTGGGAATATCGTGCAAATTAATATGTTTTGAAAAATCGGAGCGGTAAGCGGTAAGAATTGTATGTTGTATCTGTCTGACTTCTGCTAAATCTTCATTATTTTTATATGCGGATACAGCTTCAGGCATACCTCCTATATAAAAGTATTGCTTCAGTCTCTCTATGAACTTGCTTTTAAATGACAAGATAGTTTGATAATCTTTATCTTTGATAAGTTTTACAAATCTTTCTTCGTCAAGAGCGGTTAAAAATTCAAAGAATGTCAAAGGATAAAGCGTCAGCATATCAACTTTACCTACAGGGAAAGAATTTCCCTGTTGCATAGCAACGCCCAGAAAACTGCCTGCGGCAACAATGTGGTATTCCGGCGCATTATCACAAAAGTATTTAAGGGATACAAGGGCGTTGTTGCATTCCTGTATTTCGTCAAAAATAATAAGAGTGTTTTCGCAGGATATTTTTTTGGAAGTTGCCAGCTCTATATTTTTGATAAGGCGTTCTGTGTCCAAATCTTTAGAGAATATTTCCTTTATAGGTTTATTGTTTTCAAAATTAATATAGATTGTATTTTGGTATTCCTGTTTTCCGAAATTCTGCATAAGCCAAGTCTTACCTACCTGTCTTGCCCCATAGATTAAAAGAGGCTTCCTTCGGGAAGAGTTTTTCCAATTGATAAGGTCTTTCATAGCCTTTCTTTTCATAATACCACCTCTAATTCAATAATATGTATAAGTGTACTCTATTATTTCTCTTTTTTCAAGAAAATGTGAGTATAATCACATTTTTCACCTGTAAAAAGTGATAATAATCACATTTTCCCAATTATGCTAGTATAAAAATCACTAGGAATTAATAATTTTTTGTATAAATGTCTTTTAAATTATATTACAAGAGAAGAAATATGGCAGAAGTGGTGTATATTTTCAACTTTTAATTATTTCAGGGAAGAATAAACAAATTTAAAACAGACTTTTATACAAAGTCATTTATATCGTCTGTCTTTTACAAAATAAAATCAAATACGCTCAAAGATAAACTAAGCAATTTTTGTGCTTGTTTATATGCATAGTGTTTTATTAAAGATAAAACTTTACAATTATTTGCTAAAATTGTTTTAAGCTCTGGTATTAAATGGTTGAGCTGGTAGATTATTAGAGAAACATCTGATGAGAAGTAACAATAACGGTGAAAACTAAATAAAAAATATATTAAAGAATAAGTATACATCCTTATATTTGATGCATGAGCAGTAAATTAATTGAACAAAATGCATTAATATTATATATTAATTTCTATTAAATATTAATTGGAGAGATGGCCGAGTGGTTTAAGGCGCAGTCCTGGAAAGACTGTTTACTTGAAAAGGTAACTAGGGTTCGAATCCCTATCTCTCCGTATACAGATATGCTCAGTCTTAAATATTCCTCGAAGTGCTAACTTCACGGCGGGGATTTTTCATTATGGGAACCAGAGAACGGACTATTGTGATACAAATAGTCGGTTTTTGCAAAAACCGCAATTTGGTTTCTCTGTTTGTATCTGAACTGGTTCGCTTTGTGTGGACTCTTACTATGGGCAAGAAGTCAAGTTGTTTTTATGGAAGGGTATAAATGCTAATTTCTTTCGTAAAATACATGTTTGTTTTATAGAAAAAGTATAGTATATTTCTATAATAAGGAGAAGGTTTATGCAGATATCAAGCAAAAACAGAATAATGTCGCGAATTTATGCTAAAGAGCATGACTGGGTATTTTCAGCAGTATGAAATTGCTCAGTCTAACCCAAAGAAGGCAAAATTATAAGGATAATAACCGGTATTTATGACTATCCACGCTATAGTAATATAATAAACGATTTTACTATGCCGGAATAACATAGTGTGCACGCAATTGCCCGTAAATTTAACTGGCGTATTCATCCTAACGGTAATACGGCATTAAATTATTTTGGACTATCAACCCAGATTTTCGGAAGAAATATACATTTGTCAGATGGACCAAATAGAAGATATAATATTAATGGGAGAAGATTAGAGTTTAATCACACTTCTCCAAGAGAAATAAAATTAAAATATCAGGAAAGTGCACTGCTTGTTCAAGCATTAAAATCTTTGAGAGAAGAAAATATCACATGATATAAAAAAATATCTCAAAAATATTCATTAGAAGAATGGGGAAATATACATAATGATTTATTTCAATATATCGCCAATAAAAAGAAATTTAATAGTTCCCTTTACAGAAATTTGCTTTTTTGTCATAAAACAAGTTCCTTATCTGAAATTAAACATATATAAAGGAGCGCGGGGGGAAAGATATACCAAAATCATTTAAATCTCTATGGGTTCTATATTTTCTAACAGAATCTATTTCATAAGCATAAGCCATAGATTTACCACTAAAATATTCATAGAACTTATCTTTGCTTATACCTGCACTATGCTGAGTCATTTTCCACAATGTATTAGGTGTTCTCATAATAATAGATTTAACTTTAAACTCACCTACTATTTTCTTTACAGGATAAGAGCAATAAATAATTATTGAATCCACATTGTTTTTAGCAAGAATCCGCCTATATTCATATTTTTTAGTATTATTAAAGATTCTTTCAACATATTCAGGTTTGATAGATAGTAATATTCTACACATCGTTATATTCCTCTTATAAAATTAATATTTGTTTGAGATTCTTTTATAATAGTATCAAATTGAGAATCCGTTATTTTTGTGAACGGTCTTGCTCCATTTGGAAAATCCAATATTTTATTGTCCCATAAAAAGCCAAGGGTTGGTCGTTTAGTTAAGCTTTTTACATAAATAAACTTTATAATTACAAGGCTCTTTAATTTTTTAGAAAATTCATTCAAATCTGCTGTTGAAAATACTGTTCTATTTTGACAATGTTTCAAAAATTCTTCCTTTGACTTGAGATTGAAAACAACATCAGTAAGAATTCCCAATGTTGTTATTACAGAAGAATATTTCTTATTACTTCCGGATTCTCCAATACGATAAAAGAAGATAATATCACCCTTGTGTATATTCCGTTCAAAAGTCCAAGAAATATATACTTTTTGCAAAGCATATTTGTGTGGTTCTCTACCCAAAAAACCAACTTCATTTTCTGTATTCAGCTTTGAATCTGGCAATAATGGAGTATGGTATTTAGGAGCAATAGGCAGTATGAATTTTCGTTGATCGTATAAGATATTTGGGAAATTTTCTTTGACAGAATAAATGCGGTCATATTGTCCTAATTTTTTTACAAAAACGGTTTCTTCCCTATTATCAGTTTTTTTCTTTCCAAATTCTAAAAATCTCCAACAAAGAAGCAGATCTGAAAGAACTTGTAATTCTTCTCTGCTTTCAAACATAGTTACCTATATCTCTTCAACTCCATATTGAATAGCATTGTCAAAAATAATTTTGATAAATCTTTCGCCGAGTCTAAAACCTGTTGACAGGACTTTAAATGTTCCTATCTTTAGTCTTTGTTTTCTATCAAACTTTGGCTTTATATTATCATAATTTTCATTTTCATCCTCAGGCTTCAAATATAAAAAACCAAGTATGTTATCTTTATCATCTTTACAAATATATGCTTCTTCCTCAGATTTTTTACTAAACCAAGAAGGGAATTCATTATAATCTTTTTTAAGAGTATCAAAAAATGGTTTAGATAAATCTATATTTCCAAATAGCTCTTTTTTTACAGAAAGCGCTTTATAATCAACGAGAGCAGGATTTGCTTCTGTTGCTTTGGTAATAAATTGATTTATAGATAATACTTTATCGCTAACACCAATATTTTTTGCTTTATTGATAAGTTTCTTATCTTCTGTTATTAACAAGTCAGCTTTGTCAGAATATACATAAAAAAGTAATGCGTTATCTACCTTATCGTTTTCAGTTTTATCACTATTAGTAAAATTTCTAAGAAAATCTTCTGTTGGTTCAGGTACTACTTTGATACGTTCGTAGGCTTCAAGTTTTACAGAAAAACTCTCTTGAGCAGATTTGTCTTTATATTTTTCTATTTCTTTTATGCTATAGGGGTGAGTAACTTTAGTATAGTGTAGCTTATCAAGCCATCTATAGAGATGCCCTATATTGTAGTTTGAAACTATTGAATTTTCTCTATGGATAATAATATTTGTATCAAGTAAGACTTTTTTTTGCATAAGGGGTTGTTTTTTATAACACTTCTTTTATACTATCGTTATACCATACATTTGGTTTTGAGTCTGAATTATATGCTTTATCAAAAGTAGGATATAGTCTTTTATATAAAATCCCTTTTGAGATAATAGTCTTTAACTCCTCTGTTTGTAATGGAATAATTTTCATACCATCAACAGAGTTTTTACCATCTGAAGAGTAATATGTATGTGTTTTTCTGTTTCTAAAATCAGATATGACATTAATATCCAAATAATTAGTTAAGAAAACACAATATGAATTTTTGTCTTTGTTCTTTAACAAATATTCGCCGAGATGTCTTGATACCGGCTCCATTTCTGTCCGTCTTTGATTTGAATCATTTGTAAGAGTTGCCTCAAGCAATATTGTATGCGCAGGATATGCCTCTGTTTCATCGTAATAATATTCTATATCTGCCATTCCACCATTTGCGTGACTTTTAGGTAGTAAATCTGCATCAAGAGATAAGTTCATATACTTTAATATATTACCTTTTTGTTCACTCAATTTATACCAGATTATGCCAATTACATATTCAAAAATTGTTGGGACATCAGCATTATCCGTAACATATTCATTTATTACCGAGTCCTGTTTTCTACTTTCAAACAATCCCAAGAGCTTTATCAATACATCGTCTGTAAATCTATCTTTTATTACTTGTTTAAAACGGCTCAATCTGTCATTATCAATACTCTCTTTTAACTCTTCAATGTTTTTATATTTTTCTGTTGAGGCGGCATTGATATTTTGTAATATTGTTTTATTATCAAATACAAGATATTTAGAAATTTCTGTCAGAGAAATATTATCTTGTAAAGCTTCACTTTCAGTAAATGCCAATTTATATATTTTATCTATCTTATCTTTAAAAAAATATTCCGGTATTATATCCATTTTAACAAGATTATCTTTGAATAAAACAGTATCTGTCAGTCTGAAATATCTTCTGTTTAAGTCTAAATAATCAGCCAAATTAGCTTTCACTTTAAATAAATGTAAAAGTTTAAAAAACTCTGTCTTAAATTCTTTTTCTGCCTTTGAGTTCAAGAGCTTTGTCTTTTTTAAAGCCTTTTCAGGACTATTTTTGATTGTCTTAATTGATGTTGAAGAAAACAGATAATCTTTCCATAATGATTTTAATTTCAAAGACTCCACACTTTTATAAACATTCAACAAATTACCTTTTTTCTTAAAGCACAAAGCAAACAATTCTTTATAAAGCTTATAATATGATTTGTCATAAGTATGACTTTTTCTATTCATACCAATAGCAATAATTAAATCCTCATTTACTGTTTCACTTGATATTAAAAGATTTAAAGCCTCTTTATAATTATCCATTGATAAAATTGTATCTGTGATAAAAGAATCAATAGTGCTTTTATTATTTCTAATATCTTGAATTTTCAGAAGTGCTTTTTCAGTAGTTTCTTCATTGATACAAAGAGGTAAAATATAAGTATATTCATCTTTGGAAAGAAAGCCGAGTTTAGAAATAAAATATACCAGCAGTATGAATGGTCTTACTGTATAAGAGTCTATTGGAACAGACATTTTAAGTAGCTGTTTTAAATAAATATAGCTATCTTTTGCTATGTTTAATTCATTATCTTTTGAAAAATCACCTATTCTACTAATATGTAAAAGTTCTAATCCTGCAGGGGTTAACTTTCTATCAGCAGTTAATAAGCCGATATCTACTAAACCTGAAGTCTTTTCTCTTGCATCTTTTTCAGGTATTCCTGCTTCGCCTTTAACAAATTTTTGAGACTGCATAAATTTATAATATGCAGCCTGTGTAATTAGGTTCCAATCTTTATCTTTTCTTGTTTTCCAAAAGTCTTCAATAAGAGCAAGCTGTTTTTCAATGTTTGCATTGAATTCTTTTGTCCTATAACTTGTTGTTCCTATGCTCCAACAACAACTTTTAAAACTAATATTTTTAACAGTCATAGTCTATGCTCCTAATAATTTACAATTAATACTTCTTCTGAGTTTCCTGTTTTATCTTTGGTGTGATAATTAGAATTGGCATAGGATTTATTAAGGTTAATTATTTTATACGTTCTCTGATTAACCCATTCTATCAATATTGAATTTTCTTTCCCTTTACTTCTTAAGACATTGGATAAAGCAAATTTTATCCCTTTTGCATCAACAAAATCCAAGAATTTAAGTAACCCTTTTTCTTCCTTTTCAGTCCAACCATCTTTTTCATTATAAGAAGCACAAGTAATTAAATATGGTGGATCGCAATAAACAAAACTATCTTTTGTTAATGAAGATATATCAAATTTCTTGAAATCATTGTTTGTGAATATAAATTTATTATCTTTTAACCTATCAACAAAAGAATTTAACTTCTTTACCATTTGGGCATTAAAATCTCTTTTTCCGACAGGAAGATTAAACTCTCCCTTAGAATTAAATCTTATTTGGTTATTGAAAGAATATACTATCAAAACATACAAAAGCACATAGTAATAATAATCTTTGCTTTTATAACTATTAAAATCTCTTCTCATTTTAAGAAATTTATCTTTATTATATGCTCCTAATCCATTAGCACTATTTGCATTATATTTTTCATATCCATATTTCCCTGATAAAGACAGTCCATATTTATCAATAATTTCATAAATCATATCAAATAGAACTTCTTTATCTAAATTTTTAAAAGTGCTGAAAAGATATGTTATGTAGTCTTCGCTATCATTCAATATAACTTTATTATAATTTACATTAACACCTACATCCCCACCGCCACAAAACAAATCAACAAAAGTATCAGCTTTTTTAGGAAAATACGGTAAAATTTGAGGAAGAAGCTGATATTTACCACCTGTATAATTTAAAGGAGATTGTATTAAAGGCTTGCCATCTTCCGGAGTTTCACAAACACACAAAAATAAACGCTCTTCATTTTCTGTAATATCTGATTTCCCTGCCATAAATGATTTATATTTTTGAGAGAAAGTTTTAACTTTACCTTTTTTAGTGAGGACTCTCATTATATCAACATCACTTATCTTTGCATTTGAGCGAGAATTACCCTTATTTGCCATATTATTATAAGACATCAAAATATATTTTGCACCTATGTTTGAAATCAAATCTTCAAAAGCTTTTGGTGCTTTTTGCGTGCAATAATCACTTTTCAAATTATCTCTATCCATCTTCTTAGCAACGCCGTCAACTTTTGGTTTATCCCATCTTGCTACATTTTCCACAAGATGATACAAATCACAATACTGTCTTGAATTATACGGTGGGTCAATGTAAACTAAATCAGCTTTTATGTCTTTTACTAAATCATTAGCATCTGTATTAAAACATTTATTGTCATCATTCAAATTATTCGATACTTTAGGCACTGATAATTCAAGTTCTTTGCTTAAATCGCCATTTTGCATATAAGCATCGTAATGACCGCAAGTATTTGCTATCTTATCCATAGCATACAAAAGTGAAGTAATTAAAACTGCTCTTTCACGACTATTTAGTTTATTTTTTTTATATGACTTCTCAATATCCTCACGGATATGTCCTATCTTTCTGCAAACATCCAAACTAAAATATGTATTTGCAAAATTCTTAGACATATAATTATCTTTTTTTACTTTCAGATTATTATATCTTTTGATAAACTCAATGATTTTTTCTTGCTCAATATTTTCAGAGCTAAACCAAGCCAAATGACAAATAAAATTACTATACATCATATCATTAGTAATTATCTGTCTGTCTTTAAACAGCGTGCTGACAGCCCCTGTTCCTGCAAATATATCAGCAACACTGTCAATGCTATTGCAATTATCATTTATAACTTTTTGAATAAAGGGTAAAAGCTTATATTTATTTCCTAAATATCTGCGGTTATTAATATCAGTGGTTTTATAAGGCAAGACTGGTTCTTGTTCTTTAGGAAGATTTTTTTGTTCTATGATATTTTTTAGTTTTGAAACCAATTGAGGAGTCCAAATGGCGTGGTTAGATTTTTTATCAGGAAAGTTAAGTTGACCTGTATTCATTAAGTAATACAAAGATGACCTTGGGATGTTATATTTCTTGCTAACTTCAACGGTAGTTAATGTCTCCATATGAGAAACTCTCTTATGCAACTAAATTTCATTATTTTTGTACATTCTACCAGTATATTATGAGGTTTGC
>JAISRA010000100.1 GCA_031273885.1 Endomicrobium sp. | reverse complement strand
AAAGTTAACGAGATATTTTCTATAACGGAGAGGTGGCCGAGCTGGTTGAAGGCGTTAGTCTCGAAAACTAATGTACGAAAAAATGTATCGAGGGTTCGAATCCCTCCCTCTCCGCATTGTTACAAGTTTGTTAAATTTTGTGTTTACATTATTAAGTCAATTTTTTTTGATCAATTTCAAACCTTTTATCTTGATAATTTCTTGTCCTTGAGTATCATAAAATGCTTTAATTGTAATGGATTTAGAGCTATTATGATTTTTTTTGCCGATTTTTGCGTGATATTGTATTTGCTCTGGAACGATAATGAATTTAGAATCATCTCTTCTTCGTTAATTTCATCATCAGGATTCTAGCTAGTATTTTTTGCAAGACCATGATATTTTAAAAAGGCCGGTTCAAGAAATTTATCAATTATTTAAAAGTTCTTTCAGCTTGTTTGTAAACTTTCTCAGAAAAAATATTATTGTCAAAAGACTTTATTATTTTAAATAACAGAAAATAAGAAGACAGAAGAATATTTTATGTTTTCTTTATATGTAATTTCCCATATTGTAAAATAATGCAATACGTCACCGAGAGTACTGTATTTGTGAATGCTCAGGATTGATTTTTGTGATAAGAAGTCATATTATACTTCTGATATTTTAACTGCTTTACAATTGTATTTAAGATATCATGATTTGCTTTAACATAAAAATTTATAAACTGAGACTTTGTTAAAAGATACTTAAAGTAAGTCTATTTGTTTATTGACAAAATGGCTTGAAAATTGATACAAATTTTAATTATGAACAAAAAAATTTCAGCAGTTTATCCAGGAAGTTTTGATCCCCCGACAAATGGTCATCTTGATATTGTAAACAAATCTTCATGCTTATTTTCTAAAATAATAGTTGCAGTAACGGATAATATAAACAAAAAATATACTTTTTCTTTGCACAAAAGAGTTGATTTATTGCAAAAATCTACAAAACATTTGAAAAATATAAGGGTTGTATCGTTCTCAGGACTTTTAGCCGATTATCTTGGGAAGATAAACTCTTTTATTTTAATAAGGGGTTTGAGAGCCCTTTCTGATTTTGAGTATGAATTTCAGCTAGCATTGATGAACAGAAAACTAAATAAAAGAATTGAAACTATTTTTTTAATACCGGACCAATCTTATGCATTTCTTTCTTCAAGTATGGTAAAAGAGGTTGCTATGCTTGGAGGAGATACTGCTGATTTTGTGCCGTCATGCGTTGAAGAAGAATTAAAAAAACATTTTGCAAATTTATCAAAATTTCACTGTGAAAAATAATAGTGGAATTAGTAAAATGTAGATAATAAATAGCTGTTACAATAATTAGTTTGTTTGTTGCTGTCCTTTCCATAAATATTATTACCGGCATCTAAAAAAGTAGATGAAGTATTAACTCACAACACTGAAAGCAATATCGATATATCCATAGGCTGGGTGCGTATAAAGTTGACGATAAGTTGGATTCACCAGACAGAACAGAGGGTCGGATTTGAATTATTTTAACTATTACTATGGTGATTGGAGCTAACTATGACGTCTTTTATAGGCCCGATTTTAGTTTTTTATATAGGTTTTAAAATTGGCAACAGCATACGTAGGACAGATTTTATTAGATTCATTACGGCATTTTCTTTTATCGTTCTTTTTTATAAATTTGCTTTTTCCGTACAATTTTTTTTGCTTGCTTTCCTTACTTTTTCTTTGATTTCGGTTTCTGTAATAGATTTTTTCCATAGAATAATTCCTGTGATGTTTCCAATTATATTAGTTATTGTAGGTGTTATTTTTAGTTTTTTTAATGGAGTCTTAGGAAAAACTAATCTGTCAAGATTTTTGAATTCTTTTTCAGGTGTCCTTATAGGCGGAGGTATTTTAATTATTACCGGATTTTTAGGACACTTGATTTATAAAAAAGAAGTTATCGGTGGTGGTGATGTTGAACTTATGGCGGGAGTAGGTGCTTTTATAGGGTGGGAAAAAGTATTGTTTGCTGTTTTTATTGCGGCATTGTTTGGGAGCATAACAGCGTTACTACTTATTGTTTGTAAAAAAATTAAAATGAAAGATTATATACCATTTGGACCATTTTTGTCAGTAGGATCTTTTATAACCATATTTCTTCCAAGACCGTTGTTAATTTTAAATATGTTTTTTATATGGGAAACGCAGTTGCTTAATAAATTTTGTGGAACGTAAGCAAAATACCTTCATTATCTATAATATAAGTAATTTTTTCTTTTCAACGCTTTTATGAAACATTTTAGTAAGCGTATAAAGAATACAAAAAGGTAAATTGATGTTTTTGGGTAGTAAATGGGTAGTAAAAAAATCGTTATATTCAAAAAAAAATAGAAAGTTACAAATATAGTACATAATATAACATACTATTTATTGTCTTAAGAACAAAGGTATTATTATAGTGCTAATAAATGGTTTTACAAAAACTAAAAAATTAATTTAAATATTAAATATGGAAGCCTGTCATAAAAAACATACTAAGGTTTTATAGTATGGAAAGATGAAGTGTAGTACAAAATAGATTATGGGTTGTAAAGATGTTTTTTTATTGTCGTAGGGATACATTTTCCATTAGCCAGACTATTTATTATAGAAATACTTTGTTTTAATAACGTTGCCAAAATTTTTGTCTGTTTAAGTATTTGCAGTGGCCTTAACTTTATTTAATGATTCTTTGCCGGATATTTTTGCAGGCAAGTCAAGTACTGTTCAATTACAATCATCTTCTCTTTTTTATTTCACTGAGAAGTCATCTCATTACTTTTTAAGCTATCAAATCCATTTTCAGTTTTAAGTAATTTTTGTATCTGCCATTTTGTCTCCATTTGTGCGTTTTCTGAAGTATCTATAACTTTACTGTTTATAATCTTATACAATATTTATTTGGGAACACATATTTTTCATCCAAAGTCTAAAGGCTTAAGGTTGTTGAAAGAAAATACCATTTCGTCAAATGTATTTCTTTCGCTTTACTTTTCGTCATAATTTAATTTTAAATAATTTTTGTTAATGCTTCTTCGTCATTACTGTTTATCTGCATAAAAGAAAGAACATAAAGTTTTTATAATGTATAAAATATTTCTATAGGACTAATTTTTGGTTATTGATGTTTGTTAATGCTGTATTATTTCATCCCTGTTTTTTTTCAAACAAAATTCGAAAATTTAGGACTGGCTGTTTTGTTTAAGGTCTAGTAAATTAGCAATATCAAAACTGGTCCAAAGGTTGTTTTAGTAGGATGAAGTGCTGGAAGAAGATAGAAGCAGAAGCAAAAGTTGCAGAGAAAATGTCATTAGCTGAAGAAATAATT
>JAISRA010000006.1 GCA_031273885.1 Endomicrobium sp. | reverse complement strand
CTTAATATAGTATAAATGGATAAGTATATAATTGCTCTAATTAGAGTTATTTGATTTAGTGTTAACCCATCTATCACTTTTTTTAAAAGTAAATCAGCAAGAGTTCCACACATTATTGTTGGGATAAAGCCTAAAAAAACTAGGGACAAGACAACAAGTTTACGCTCTTTTACATTGTCCCATAAAAAGGGAAGTAATTTGTTTTTCATATATTTTAATTTTTTTATAATTAACATAGTTAATTATATATGTGTATTATTAAAAGTAAAGAGGAAAATAAAGAGTGGGCTCTGCCCTACATATATCCAGAAAGTTCTTCCACTCTTTCCAGAATAGTCTTCATCCTTGGTGGAAGTGGATGGACATAGAACCACTAATAGTAATAATTCATTCCAATATTCAATTGCGTTTCATTATGATCTAATTTTATAGCAGTTATACCCGTATCATATTTGCTGTCAGCATTTACATTAGATGGAAAGCCTATTTTGAATGAAAAATCTATACTTTGATCTCTATCCTTATTCAAAAAATACTCACTGCCAATTATTAAAGATGAAAATAAAACAGTTTCTGTTAAGTATTTATGGGGTATATTATGTATTTCCGCATTTAATGAATCTACACTGATAAACATAGTTTTAACATCTAATGAAAGTCCTATATACGATCTAAATTTTTTATCTGAAGAAAATATTAAAAGTTTAGGTGTAACAGAAACTGTCAACGAAGAAATATCAAATGTAATAATCGGATCGCCATATTCAAACTTTCTTTTTACACTATCAATTGATAAATCAAGTTCAAAATTTTGGTGATTTCTAGAAAAAAATCCCATTCCAAAAACAAACGACGGCGAAGCCACTGAACTAGAGCATTTACCAATATCAGCACAAGTAAAATACTTATTATCAAGAGTATTTTCGGTTGTATATGTAAATTTTTCAATCTTAACATCTGTATACGAAACTCCAAGTGCACCAAACACCTTATATCCATATATTCCCTTATGACCACTATATGCACAGGAACTTCCAACTATACTAACAAACATAATAGTTGCATAAATAATTCTACATTTCATATTTACAATCCTATATTTTATCAATAAACTAGTTGGTAACGTTAATTCTAAAAAAAATAAATACAAGAAAATAATTTTATGATTGGAATTGAATAATAATTATTGCTATGATGCCAAATAGATGTTGATTTTATAGCCCTTTAAGCTTCTGTTGACACATTCTAACTCTACTTTTACTTTGATTTTTGTCGTTGTTTGATTTTGTCAAACACCTAAAAAATCTTTGTAAAAACGAGTTATAATATTTCAACAAAAACTTAAAGGGCTATATTGGTTTTTTATTCTTCAATATTATTGTTAACAAAAACTAGATTAATCCAGTAATATCAGCTTTATGGGGGATGTCCTTGTGGCATCCCAAAGGCGACCACAAGGGTCGCCCCTACAACAACAATATATACCAACAGAATATTGGTCAGAACGACCATAAGGGATTGAATAATAAATTAGCAACAATTATTATTCAACCCCCTATAGAAATTCTATTGTTGACATTTAAATTGTAATTTCTATACTACCCAATACAAAAACAAAAAAACTTTAATTATGCAAAACACTCATACTTTTAATAAAGCAATCCTCAAACAATATGACATTAGAGGTATTGTTGAAAAAGAACTTAATGAAATAGATGCTTATTTCGTCGGAAAAAGTTATGCTACGGCACTTCAAGAATTAAACAAAAAAACCTGTGTAATAGGATACGACGCCAGAGCAACATCAGAACCCTATTCAAAAGAAGTTATAAGAGGATTAACTGAATGTGGTATTGACGTAATTAATATAGGTCTTGTACCAACTCCCGTTGTTTACTTTGCAATTCATTTTTTAAAGAAAGATGCAGGTTTAATAATTACCGCATCACATAATCCACCAGAATACAATGGTTTTAAAATGTTAACAAATGAAGACCCTTTCTGGGGCAATGACATTCAAAAATTAGGATCAATTGCCGAAAAGGGAGAATTTTATAATTTCAATACAAACAACACAAAAAAAGGAAAGGTTGAAAATATTAATGTCAAAGAAGACTATTTCAATTTTCTACTAAACCTATTAAATAAAAATAACAAAAAGAAATTAAAAGTATGTTGGGATGCTGGAAATGGAGCAGTAGCAGCAATCATTGATGATTTTGTTGAAAAATTACCAAACGAAAACATAACAATATGTAATACAATAGATCCGACATTTCCAAATCATCATCCAAACCCTGAAATTCCAGAAAACATGAAAATGCTAAGTGAAGCAGTCATAAAAAATAAATGTGATTTTGGCATTGGCTTTGATGGTGACGGTGATAGAATTGGAGTTGTTGATGACGAAGGATATATGTTATATGGTGACCAACTTCTATGTATTTTTGCCAGAGAATATCTAAAAACAAACAAAGGCAAAAAAGTAATGTCCGAAGTAACTTCAAGTATGATATTATTTGACGACATAGCAAAAAATGGAGGTATTCCGGTTATGTGGAAACCCGGTCATTCAATCCTAAAGGCTAAAATGAAATTAGATAACATTAAATTGGCAGGTGAAACCAGTGGACACATATTTTTTGGAGAAAATCACAACTACGATGACGCCAGCTATGCTGGAATTAAACTAATAAACATCCTATCAAATATTGATGAAAAACTTTCTGACATTAGAAAAGCATTTCCGGTAACATATTCAACGAATAAAATCAGTATAAAATCAAATGATGTTGATAAATATGCCATTCCCGAAGCAATGTATGAAAGATTAAAACTGCAGGGGAGAGAAAAGGATGTCAGTACTGTTGATGGTGTAAGAGTTAAAAAAGCTGATGGATGGTGGATATGTAGAAATTCAAGCACAGGCCCACAAATGACCGTAAGATGTGAGGCCCTAAGTCCTGAAGGTTTAGAGGAATGTAAAAAAGAGGTAAAGGAACAGTTGAATTTGAGTGGGTATGATATAACTTTTTGATGTTTTTTTGTGTTTGTTGAGAGGTAGTCTAGAATAGCCCTCGCCCTTGATGGGTGAGGGCTTTCTGGACATCCACCAACCCTCTTTCTAACCCAGAATAGCCCTAATTTAGTTTGTAAATAGTCCTCACCCTATCCAGAATAGCCCTCACCCTTGATGGGTGAGGGTGGGGTGGGGGTGACAATGATCACATTATTTAGAAATTTTTTCTAAATAATGATATAATTATACTAAAAAAAAGTTAATTAAAAAAAAATAAGTATTATAG
>JAISRA010000135.1 GCA_031273885.1 Endomicrobium sp. | reverse complement strand
GCAGGCTATAAGGGCTCACAATTTATATCACAGAGATGTTGAATACGTAATAAAAGATGGCGAGGTTGTAATTGTTGATGAGTTTACTGGAAGACTTATGCCAGGAAGAAGATGGTCTGATGGACTTCATCAAGCAGTCGAGGCAAAAGAAAATTTAAAAATTGCAGACGAGAACCAGACTCTTGCAACAATAACGTTTCAAAATTTTTTTAGAATGTACAGAAAAATTGCCGGTATGACAGGAACTGCGTCAACTGAAACTGCAGAGTTTTGGGAAATATATAAGCTTGGTGTCGTTGAAATACCAACTAATAATCCAATGATAAGAAAAGATTATCCAGATGTTATATATGGAACTGAAAGAGAAAAAAATAATGCGATAGTCAACGAAATTGAATCCTTATGGAAAAAAGGACAGCCTGTTCTTGCTGGGACAAGATCAATAGAAAAATCTGAAAGAATTTCCTCAATGCTTAGAAAGAGAGGTATTCCTCATCAGGTTTTAAATGCTAAACATCATGCACTCGAGGCTAAAATTATTGCTTCAGCAGGCGCAAAAGGTGCTGTTACGATAGCTACAAACATAGCGGGAAGAGGTACCGACATTGTTCTTGGTGCAGGTGATATAGCTCAAAATGAGGAAGTTAAAAAGTATGGTGGACTTCACATAATAGGTACAGAAAGGCATGAATCGCGAAGAATAGATAATCAATTAAGGGGGCGTTCAGGAAGACAAGGAGATCCAGGATCTACAAGATTTTTTCTCTCTATGGAAGATGAGCTTATGCGTCTTTTTGGTTCTGATAGGCTGTCTCTGATTATGCAAAAATTTGGTTTAAAAGAAGGTGAAGATATACAGCATACATGGATATCAAAGGCTGTAGAAAATGCACAGAAAAAAGTTGAAGGCATGAATTTTGATGTAAGAAAACAATTGATAGAGTTTGACAATGTTATGAATAAACAAAGAGAAGCTATTTATCTGTTAAGAAATGAAATTCTTGAAGGCGAAGATTTAACAGATACAATAAAGGATATGATTAATGAATCTATAGAAGAAAAACTTTCCATTTGGGCTGCAAAGAAGTATGCTGAAGAGTGGGATTGGACAAGCATAGATGCGTGGCTATCTAGAACTTTTGGCATTAAATACGATATTAAAAAGCAGGGGAAAATAAATTTTCTTACAAGAGAAGTTGTTCAGATGGGGATTTATGAAAAAGTTGGTGTGGCATATGAAAAAAGAAAAGAAGAGCTAACGGTTGAGCTGATGTCTCAAGTACAGAGATTGGTGCTTTTGCAGATGATAGATTCTTCATGGCGCGATCATTTATATGAACTTGATCAGTTAAAACGCGGTATAGGGTTTAGAGCTTATGCGCAGAAAGATCCAAAAATTGAGTATCAAAAAGAGTCGTTTACTCTTTTTGAATCTATGATGAAGAGAATAAGAGAAAATACTATAGAGTACATATTTAAAGTTAAATTTGATGCTAATCTGCAACTGACAAATACTGAATTTAAAAAAGTGAATTCTGGGGTTAAAGAAAAAGAAGACAGTAAAAATAATCAATTTAAATCTAAAAATTTTAATAAAATAGGAAGAAATGATCTTTGCCCTTGCGGAAGTACAAAAAAATATAAAAAATGTTGCGGCTCATAAACGCTCGTATTTTTAGTTGTGTTTATTTTTCTATCAATTTGTGTACTTTTGTGTTTGTTGTGAACATCATCACTTAAACTAAATGCACTTCAAATGCAAAAAGAGCCTTGTTTATATGAATTAAGAGTGGCATAACGTGTCCTCTAGCAGCACCTAATTGCAAATTATGAATAAATTAAATTATAAAAAAATTATACTTTGCAGTATGTCTGGGTTATTGGCAGCATGTGCTTTTCCTAGAATACGTATGTTTTTTTTGATGTGGATAGCTTTTGTCCCTCTGCTTTTTGTGACAATGAAATCAGACTTAAAAGATTCTTTTCTTTATGGGTTATTTTCAGGAGTTGTTTTTAATATAGTCGGACTTTATTGGTTTGTTCCTATGTTTCAATTTAATACGAGCTCTTTTGTACAGACGATAATTGTATCCTGTGCTTTATGGACGTATCTTGCATTGTACTGGGGTGTATGGTGTTTATATTTGAGTTTCTCAAAAAATATAATCAATAAAAAGATTCGACATGTCGTAAGCCGCAATATTGTTATGATTTTTTTTGGCGCTTGTATGTGGGTTGTACTTGAATACATAAGAACGTATTTTCTTACGGGATTCCCTTGGATGCTTCTCGGGTATTCCCAGTTTGAGTTTACTGAAATTATACAAATAGCTGAATTTACAGGAGTGTACGGTGTATCTTTCATTATAATGTTTTGTAATCTGTGTTTTTATTTTTGGATTTCTACAAAAAAAAGCAACAGATATTTTTATACGGCTTTGCTTATCATTATTGTGATCGCAGTGTTTGGAGCATTCAGAGTTGATAAATTTAATTTTTTTGGAGATAAAGAGTTTAGTGTTTCCGTCGTACAACCAAATATTGATCAATATAAAAAATGGACTCAGTCTTATAAATATGAAATTTTAACTACTCTTAAAAAATGTGCTTCTGATATTGCTAAAAAGAAAACAGATTTAGTTTTATGGCCAGAGACTGTATTTGCAGGATTTGTTCTTGAGGACATAGAATTACATGACAATGTAAAGAATGTAACAGCTATAGCCGGCGGTTTTAATATTTTGGGGTGTATATATAATGACGAAGAATATAAACCGTATAATGTGGTTTTATCTTTTGAAAATGGCGATAATTACAAAACGGTACATAAAAAAAATCATATAGTTCCATTTGGTGAATTTATTCCATTTAAATGTTTTCTTGCCAAATTTTTTTATGCTTTAAAACAAACGGGAGATTTAAAAAAAGGTAACGACACAAATGTTTTTGATAACGGGAAGATATGCGTGGGTTCTGCCATATGTTCGGAAAATTTTTTTCCTAATATTTTGAGACGATTCGTTCTCTCCGGAGCAAAAGTGCTTACAAGCCACACAAACGATGCTTGGTTTTTTGACACTGCAATGCCTTATCAGCATTTCATAATGAATATATTTAGAGCGGTGGAAAATCGTAAAACTGTCATAGTGTCTGCGAATTCAGGCATTTCAGGAATTATTGAAGCTTCAGGTATAATTGTTGCCAGTACGCCGTCCTCAAAAAAAGTTCTGCTTAGGGGCGTGTTTTTTCAGAATGATTTTAAAACTTTTTATACGAAATACGGGGATGTATTTGCATATATATGCATAGGGCTGATTTTTGTTGCATTAACGTTTGTGTACATACCAATTATCATTGTATATATGGATTAGATCGTTGTTTGTGTCTTCTTATCGGAGAAATGCAGTAGCTCCATAATTGCATGTATCTGAGAAAGGCAGGATTCTTAATGATTTTCTCATCCCGGAAATGACAGCATAATTAGTAGGTATTCATTTGGAATTTATCTAACTAAGTACATAGGTAGTTGTGTGCATGCTAAAATATACGTTTATATTGAAATAAAATAAATAATAATTAATTATCAGAGAGAGGATCAAAGATGCTTGAGCAACAAAAGGAAAGAATAGATGCTTTGAGGAGGTCTCTTTGATCTCGGTTCAAAAATGAAACGAATTAAAGAACTTGAGCTTGAAATATCAGATGCGAATTTTTGGAATGATCAGAATAAAGCCAAAACGATTATGTCAGAATTTGATGATTTAAAAAACACATATAAATCATGGAGCAATATGAGTAGACATGTTCAAGATTTAATTGACTTAAAAGAGCTTGCCGTAAATGAAAACGATAAAAATATTTTAGAATATATTAAGGAAAATAGCAAAAAACTTGAAAGAGAGTTATCTGCTTTTGAAACAAAAACAAAACTTAGTGACCATCATGACAAAAACAATGCGATTATAGCTATACATGCAGGCGCCGGAGGCACGGAATCATGTGACTGGGTACAAATGTTAGTAAGAATGTATTCCAGATGGGCTGAAGACAAAGGTTTCACAATAGAAGTTGTTGATAGT
>JAISRA010000079.1 GCA_031273885.1 Endomicrobium sp. | reverse complement strand
CCATGTGGAGCTTCTGTAACATCAAAATTAAAGTAATCATAAGCAAATACGGCACATCCTACAGGCGCCACGGCAATAGTCTTTTCTCTTACACACAACTCATCTATACATTCAGCGATAAGTCTATGAATTATGCCGTGTCCGCATCCAGGGCAATATGAGAAAGTGGCATCTTTTAAACTTTCAGGTTTTAACAATATTTTTTCCATAAATTTATTTTATTACCTCGCAAAGTATTTCATAATAAACTAATTCCGAACTAGGAATAAATTCAATACATCCTGTCTTTTCTATTTGCAGTTATTTTATAATATTAAAATTTTGTATTTTTTTAAGTATTTCAAATTCTGTAACAAGTCCACCGCCAGCTTTACCCAAAAATTCAACATTGGCTTTTCCATTTACTGCAAGTTTTAAATCTTCAACCATTTGTCCATGATTTAATTCGATAGCTAAAAATTTTATATTAGGTTTTGCAAAAGACTCAATTATTTTAGACGGAAACGGCCATAGGGTTTTTGGTCTTAAAAGACCAGCTTTAATACTATTTTTTCTTGCAAGTTTTACTGCGGATTTTGCTATTCTTGAAGAGATACCGTAAGCTGTTAAAATAACATCAGCATCTTCTGTCATATATAATTCGTATTTGATCTCGTTTTCAGAGATCTTTTTATATTTTTTTTGCAGTTTAATATTGTGTTGTTCTAAAATGCCTTCTTCCATAAGAAGTGATTTAATGAATCTAGGTTCTCTATTTTTAGCACCGTTTAAAATCCAATCTTGTTTAATAAAATCTTTTCTTTCAGTTCTATAAAAATCTACAGGTTCCATCATTTGTCCTACGATGCCATCTGCAAGTATCATAACAGGTATTCTGTATTTCTCAGCTAAATCAAAAGCGTCATAAGCTGTTTCGTACATTTCTTGTGCGGAATTTGGCGATAAAACAATTATCCTATAATCTCCATGTCCTCCACCTTTTACAGCTTGGAAATAATCTGACTGCGAGCCGGCTATATTGCCAAGACCAGGGCCACCTCTTTGTACGTTAACTATAAGTGTAGGAACTTCCATCCCTGCCATATAAGAAATTGCTTCTTGTTTTAAAGATATTCCAGGTGAAGATGAAGAAGTCATAGCTCTTACGCCTGTTATAGCTGCCCCTAAAACCATATTTGCTGCCGCAATCTCAGATTCAGCCTGAATAAATACTCTTCCTAACTCAACCATTTTTCTTGAGAAATAAGATGGAACTTCATTTTGAGGGGTTATTGGATAACCAAAATAAGATTTGAGACCTGCTGCAATTGCGCCCTCGCATAGAGCGATGTTTCCTTTGACAAGTTTTCTCATTTATAAACCTCTATGCAAACGTCAGGACATACCATATAACAAAAACCGCAACCTATACAAGTATCTTCTTTTTCTAAAACTGCCCAGCAATAACCTGCTCTATTAAACTGTTTTGAAAAAGATATACACTTTTTTGGACAAGCTTTTATACACAAACAGCATCCCTTGCACTTTTCTGAATTGATTTTAATTGTAGGCATGACCAATCTATTATAATGTTTTATATGTGATAAAGTCAAATTTTAAATTTGACTTCGTATCGTTTGGAATTATAATATGATAGAATAAAAAAATGATATTTTTAGAAGGATAGTATGAGGTGTCATGTCAGAAACACATCCGTTCAAATCTTTTATTCCGCAAGGGGCAGTTTCTATTATTATAGGTACTTTCCCACCTATGGCTAGATGCTATAATTTTAAATTTTATTATCCAAACAATACAGGAAATAAATTTTGGACGATAATGGAATATGGTTTTAATTATAAATTTAAATATTGGGAAGGTAATATTGCTGTAAATGAAAGACAATCTTTGTTTGATAAAAATCATATAGCCTTAACCGATATGATTGAAAAATGTACAAGGTTTAAGAACAATTCATCTGATAAAAATTTAGATGAAATAGAGTTTCGTAATGTGTATAAGTTATTAAAAGAAAATCCAACAATACGAAAAATCATACTCACAAGTAGAACAGACGGAAACAGCGGACAAATACATAAAAAACATTTAAGTAAATCAAGAACCAATAGTGCGTTGGAACTTTTAAACGAGCATTTAAGAAATCGTAAAATTTTTATTCAAAATTTGCACAAAGAAAGCAATGGATTAATTAAAGGTAATTTGAAATTGGATAATAGAATGATCAACATATTTGTGCCATATACTCCGACCACACGTTGGTACAACATTGATAAAAGAAAAGTAATTGATATGTACAAAAAAGCTTTAACTCATGAAACGTACTAGAGTTAAGAATTTCATAATTTTAAAGACTAAAAAACTGCCCGACCTGGAGTCGAACCAGGAAACTTCTGCTCCAGAGGCAGACGTGTTACCAATTACACTATCGGGCATACCTACACCTTGTAAACAAAAAAAACTTTTTTAATAAAAATTTTTTGTTCAAGACCTCTTGAACAATGGAGGTGGCGGGAATTGAACCCGCGTCCGAAAATGTTTCAGTAAGACCGCTACAGGCTTAGTTCGGAAGATATACCTTATTTATTACGCTGTCTCCGAACAGGATTACGTTATAAACCAGTGCCGTTTTAATTTCATTTTGAACTGACGGCACAAGCTACTCAAAACTAACCTGCTCCTGTCGTTTTATCCTAGTAGCAGGTGTCCAAGGTAAAACGAAACCGCACTAAGCGGCTAATGGCATGCTAAGGCCCATAGGGGCTTTAGCATTGACTTGAATATATTCGTTATTTATTTTTTGGTCGATTTTTTACGGAGCCATTGACCATCTCCGGCCTGCTGTCGTTACGTCTATCACTTTCGTCGAACCCTGTTCACCCCCAATTAATTTATATTTTTTATTTTCCACTCTTTTTTCTTTAAAAAAGTTTTGTATTAAACTTGCGCATTCTTCGCTTAAATATTTTTTTTCTCCACCAGCTGTTTGTACTCGATGATTAAGTTTTTTATTATTAGCTATTTTAAACACACTCCCACATGCACCGGCTTTTACATCAAAAGCACCAAAAATAATCTTCTTTATTCTTGCATTTACCAAAGCTCCTGCACACATTGCACAAGGCTCAATTGTAACATATACAGAACAATCTTTCAAACGATAATTACTGAGTTTTTTTGCGGCTTTTCTCAAAACAATAATTTCAGCGTGAGCCGTTGGATCTGACAGTGTAATACACATGTTAGCTCCTCTTGCGATTACTTTATTGTCTATTACTATAATTGCGCCTATAGGAACCTCGTTGTGTTGTACTTTATAAGCTTCTTCTAAAGCTTGTAGCATAAAATAACGATCGTTTTTAATCGATTTAGCTTTCAAGACTTTCCTCAATAATTTTTTATATCTCTTGAATGGAGCGTATAGGCTTTAATATTTTATTTACTACTTACTACTACAAAGAGATATTTTGTTTTAGCTGTACCTAAAAGTTTATTGACGTATTTTGCTGGAGAAACTCATTTGTATTCAGTATATAGCACGGGCAAATAAAGTCCTTTTTTTGTATTCAAGTCTGCCTTTTTCAAATAAATTATTTTGCTAAATAACTATTATAATACATTGGTTCATAATAAATCAATCTATATGAAATCTCTCAATCTATGAAAACTGTTAGTTTTTAATATGTATGTAGAATCAATGCAGCCCTAAACTTGCAGCCAATAACGAACTTTATTATAGTACTTAAAATTCTTTAACTTTTTCTTGAAATCTTTTTTGTTATTACAACTTGTAAGATATTGAATTGAGGTGTATAAGTGTATAGTTAATCTGCCAGAGTTTTAATTTAAAGAAATAAGTAATGGAACTTCTCCGCAATTTGGAAACAGGTAGCAGTTGACGCATTCACTCCATATTTTATGAGGTAGCATTTCTTTAGGAATTACTATGTAGCCTAATTTCAGAAAAAAATCTAGTTTAAAACTTAGAGCAAAAACTTTACTTACCTCCAATTCTCTGGCATTTTCTTGAAGTTTTTCAACTATTTTTCTGCCAAGCCCATGTCCCTTGAATTCTTCTGATATTGCTAATGATTTTACTTCCGCCAAATTTTCCCAAGAAACCTGTAAGGCGCCACAACCGATTATTTTGCTTTTATCTTCGAGAACAATAAATGCCTGAATGTTTTCATATATAGCGTTTAATGATCTATGCAACATTTCTTTATTATTTGCATAATATTCAATAAGTTCGTGTATTCTTTTTACATCTGTAACTTTTGCCGGTCTTATGTTCACTTTATCCTTTTAAAATAATTAAATGAGTAAAATCTTCACAAAAATTTTATTATTTTGAAGCATAACATTCATAAAAAACATGACAACTGCCCACTTAAATTTATTAGGCATGTCTGAAAAATCATGCTTACTTAACAGAATCATATCCTACTTGAATTGCTTTTTTATTAGATTCGATAAGACTTGGTTTTGAAGAAAAAACTTTTTCGCATGCAAACAGTATGCTCCTCACAGTTAGACCATTTTTGTTAGCTAAAACATTTTTTCGGTATATTTCAAGAATTTTTATCAATGCTCCAACCGCAACCATATTTGCAGTTTTCACATTTTTAATTTCTTTATCTGCAATATCTGTTGCAGGTATGAAACAAGGTTTTACTTTATATTGCTTATCTTGCTGCAGAGGTATAATAGAAGAGTTTGCAATTATTACGGCTTTACAACTGCAACCTACTTTTGG
>JAISRA010000034.1 GCA_031273885.1 Endomicrobium sp. | reverse complement strand
AAAGAGTTTCTTTTGATACTAATGGTTTCAATTATCCTTACTATGAAGATCAAATAAAAAGAAAAATTAATCGTAATTGGAGATGGGTTGAAAGCTACGGAAAACTTAGAGCTCTTGTGTATTTTAGGATTCACAATAATGGCTCTGTATCTGATATTTCAATTAAGGAATCTTCCGGGAACATTGAGTATGATAAAAATGTTTTAGACACTATATGTAGAGCTGTTCCTTTCCTGGATTTTCCTGAAGATTATAGAGGTGAATCAGTGGGAGTTTTTTTTGAATTTAAATATAAATAGGAAGTAAGTGATGAAAAAAATATTTTTTTTTGTTTTTACAGTTGTATTTTTTATTTTATCTTGTCATGCTCAAGATGAGATTTATTTATCCCTCTCTGTAGCAGTAAAGAGATCCGATATAGCCGTAGAAAATTTCAGAGCTGTAGATAAAAATGCAAATACTGTGAAAGTTGCAGAATTATTGAAAGAAATAATTGAAAGTGATCTTGTTTTTTCAAGACATTTTAACGTAATACATGGATCTCAAAAAGATTTGTCTCTTGCTTTTAAAGAAAAATTGCTTATTTTTGAAAAAAAAGGCGCTTCTGTTCTTCTTACTGGTTCAGTGTCAAGCGAAGGAGATAATTTTGTTCTTGAAGTAGAAATGCTTGATGTTGTTACAGGCGAAACTATATGGAAACATAAATATAAAAGTGAATCTGCAAGTTGTAGATATATTGCTCATGAAATAAGCGATGAAATCGTGCGAAGGTTTACTGGAGAAAACGGTATAGCTCGCTCTAAAATCGTTTTTGTAAACGACAGCACAAGATTTAAAGAGTTATATATCATTGATTATGACGGATATAATTTGCGCAGATTGACGAGAGACTGTAGAATTAATATTTTGCCAAGATGGTCTCCGGACGGAGAACAAATAATTTATACTAGTTATTTATATAATAATCCGGATTTATTTTCTTTAAATATTGTTAAAAACAGAAAAAGCATCGTTTCAAAATATCAGGGCCTAAATGTTACAGGAATTTATGCTCCTGATGGTAAAAAGATACTTCTTACTCTATCCAGAGGCAGATATCCTAAGTTATATTTGATAAATTCAGTTGGCGAAATACTTAAGAAAATGACAGATGGTTCGTATATTGATACTAGTCCGTCATTTGCTCCAAACGGACAGGAAATAGTATTTGTTTCCGATAGGTTGGGTTACCCGCAACTATATATAATGAATATCGATGGTGGAAATGTAAGAAGACTTACAACTAGCGGTTTTTGTGATTCTCCAGCATGGTCTCCACGCGGAGATAAAATTGTTTTTACGATGAGGCAAGCAAGAGGAAACTATGATTTGTATGTTTATGATTTGCCTACGGCAAAAATAACAAAACTTACGAACAATCAAAAAAATAATGAAAATCCAACATGGTCTCCCGATGGCAGATTTGTAGCGTTTTATTCAAATAGATCAGGCAAAGGCGAAATTTATATAACAGCTATTGATGGGTCCGGGACGAGAAAACTTGTAGAGATGCCTGGTGCGTCTTATACTCCGGCATGGTCTCCTGTTTTAACAAGATAGTAAATATATATAATTTTAAATGAAGAGGAGATAAAATGTTTGAGGGGAAAAATTTCATAGACATACTTAATATCGGAGGGTTGGCATTTTATATTCTTTTTGGGGCGTCAGTAATGTCAATAACTGTTATCTGTTTAAAAGTTGTCGAATTTTGGACGAAATCGAAAGTTAAAAGATCTGATTTTATTTGTAATTTAATAACTGAAATAAAAGCAGATAATATTGATATTGCTATAGATTACTGCAATACAGTTAATTCTCCTGTAGCATCTGTTTCAAAGGCAGGTCTAATTGCTTTTAAAAATAAAGAAGAACAAATTAGCGAGGCTATGGAAAGGGAAACAATGATTCAGACAATTGAGCTTGAAAAGTTTACCACTGTTTTAGGTATATTGGGAAACATTACAGTATATATAGGACTGTTTGGAACAGTGCTGGGCATTATAAAAGCTTTTCATAATATTTCACGAATAGGACCTAGCGGTATAGCTGTCGTTATCGGCGGAATTTCAGAAGCACTTATTGCAACGGCAGCTGGTCTTTTTGTTGCAATTCCTGCAACTATTGCATATAATTTTTTTGCAAAGACTATAGATAAATTTATTGTTGATATGGAATATTGTGGTTCAGTAATTGAAGGAACTTTGAAAGGAAAGATAATTAAATGAGATTACGTAAAAAAAGGAATATTGTTATATCTGAAATTAATATAACGCCGTTTACAGATATTGTTCTTGTGCTTCTCATTATTTTTATTATAACAACACCAATGTTAATGCAGTCCGGTATAAAAGTAAGTCTTCCAAAGACACAAGTTGCAGACAATGAGAATATTTCAAATATAGAGGTAGTGATTGTGAAAGAAGGATATGTTTACATAGAAGGTAAACAAATACATAGTTCAAATATTGAGGATGTTGTGCGTGAGTTGGTGGTTTCTCACCCAGATAAATCGATAGTTATAAAAGGCGATAAAGATGTTCAATATGAACATATAATACAGTTTATGGATAAAGCAAAAAAAGCAGGCACAATAAAATTTGCTCTCGCTACTAGCAATGCTGTCTAGCATAAACACTTGCTGGAGTTAATGGGAGCAATACATTATTGAAGAAGTTTTCCTTTTATTATTTTTTTTCAATTGGCGTCCGTGTCTATTAGAGTAAATTATAGCTTATAGTATATATAATTGATCTAGTGGTTATTAATTTATTAGTTTTAGCATAAACTACAGTGTAAATTTAGGTCATATTATAAAGTAAAGGAGAAATTCTATGGCAAAAAAAGTCGGTATTATAACTTCAGGCGGAGATGCTCCAGGAATGAATGCTGCGATAAGAGCAGTTACCAGACAGGGAATTTCTTTGAGTTATCAAATTATAGGTATAAAAAGAGGGTTTAAAGGACTTCTTGACAATGACTTTACATATCTTACTTTACGTTCTGTAAGCGGTATAATAAATACGGGCGGAACAATGCTGCATACTGGAAGATGTCCGGAAACAAAAACAAAAGCTGGAATGAATAAAGCCATTAAAACCATAAAAGAACTTGATTTAGACGGTTTAATAATTATAGGCGGAGACGGTTCTTTGTCGGCAGGACACGCTTTATCAAAACATGGTGTAAAGGTTATAAATATCGCGGCGTCTATCGATAATGATATCTATGGTACAGATGAAACTATAGGATATGACACAGCTTTAAATACTGCTGTAGATGCTATAGACAAAATAAGAGATACAGCTACAAGCCACGACAGAATTTTTGTGGTTGAAATTATGGGCAGAGAGCATGGTTTTTTAACTGCAGATGTAGGTCTTGCTGCAGGTTGCGAATTTATAGTGGTTCCTGAGATGAAAATTGATGTTAATAAACTTGCCAAAGAACTCAAAGAAGGAAAAACAAGAGAGAAAACGTCTGAAATTATAGCTTTTGCTGAAGGATGTGGTTCTTCAGTCGAATTCGGGAGGCAAATAGAAGAACTTACGAGTCTTGATGTTAGAGTTAGTACTCTAGGTTATATACAGCGAGGCGGTAGACCTACGGCAAGGACGAGAATTATTGCTTCAAAGTTTGGACATGCCGCTATGAATCTTTTTCATAAGGGGGAAACAAATGTATTAATAGGCATGACTGATGGAAAAATTTCTGCTATGCCGATACATCAGGCAATGAAATATGAAAAAAAATTTGATGATCAAACATTTAAAGTATTAAGAACATTGTCGGTTTAGTTGATTATAAGTTAAAACACAAAATAAATTTAAATTTAAAGGGACTTAGGATGAATGATGTGTTGGAAAGAATTAAACGCGGTGCTAATGAGATTATTTCTATTGAAGAACTCGATAAAAAACTTAGTTCAGGTAAAAAATTAAGGATAAAGCTGGGCATTGATCCTACAACTCCAGATTTACATTTAGGGCATACTGTCATTATTAATAAGTTGAAAATTTTTCAAGATTTGGGGCATCAGGTTGTATTTTTGATTGGTGATTTTACTGCTAGAATTGGTGATCCGTCAGGTAGATCTGAAACTCGTTCTATTATGACAGACGAGCAGATAAAAATAAACATAAAAACTTATACAGATCAGGTATTTAAAATTCTTGATAGAGAAAAAACAGAAGTTGTATATAACAGTAAATGGCTTGAAAATCTTGGCATAAATGGGCTTTTGAATCTTGCAGCTAAAAGTACGGTAGCCCAGATGCTTGTTAGGAACGATTTTGAAAATAGATATAAGGAAGATAGACCTATAAGTATAGTCGAATTTCTTTATCCTCTGTTGCAGGCTTATGATTCTGTGGCTTTACATGCCGATGTAGAGCTTGGTGGTAAAGATCAGAAATTCAATCTTTTGCTTGGTAGGGAAATACAAAGAGATTATGGCATTAAAGATGTTCAAGTTATAATAACCATGCCTCTTTTAGAGGGTATGGATGGTATTATGAAAATGTCAAAATCATATAATAATTGTATAGCTTTGAACGATTTACCAAAAGATATGTTTGGAAAAATTATGTCAATTTCTGATACGCTTATGTATAGATATTACGAGCTTCTTACACAGGCAGATTTAAATACTACTAAAAACATGCATCCTAGAGAAGCAAAACTTGCTTTGGCTCAAGAGATTGTGGAAAGATATCATGGTAAGGATGAAACTTTAAAAGCAAAGGAAGAGTTCAATAGAGTTTTTGAAAAAAAGGATGTACCAAGCGATATCGAAGAATGTGTGATGGAAGATGGCGAAATGAAGTTGTCTGACATTCTTGTTAAAAGCGGTATGGTATTAAGCAAAAAAGAAGCAAGGCGGCTCATAGAACAAGGCGGTGTAAAAATAGATTCACAAAAAACGGACACAAATATTACTATGGAACATAAAAAAGAGTTTATTTTGCAGGTAGGAAAAAGAAGATTTAAGAAAATAGTGTCAAGATTGGTTTGTGGGAGAAAAAGATGACCCTAAAAAAAATTGCGGCATATTTTACTACAATATTATTTTCAGTGGGTCTTATTGCGTGTTCTTGTCCACAGGTTTTAAGAATTGATTCTAATGATGAAATCGATTTAAGTGGATACTGGAACGATACTGATTCTCAACATGTTGCACAGAGTATGATTGACGATTCTTTCGCTAACCAATGGATAGCCGATTATACCAAAGCAAGTGGCATCAAGCCTAGAGTCATTATAGGAGAAGTCTTAAACAAAACTGAAGAACATATAAGCACGGAAACATTCATAAAGGATTTAGAAAGAAGTTATTTAAGTTCCAGTAAGGTAACATTTGTAGCTTCAAAAAATCAACGTGCTGAAATAAGGGCAGAAAAAATTGATCAGTTACTTAATGCAAAAATGGGAACTACAAAAAGACATGGTATGGAAACAGCTGCAGATTTTATGTTGAAAGGGCAAATTAATTCAATTGTTGATGCTAACAAAAAAAAGCAGCTTAAGTACTATCAAATTGAACTTGAGCTTATAAAGCTAGAAACGAACGAAATAATTTGGATGGGCCAGAAGAAAATAAAGAAAATAATTTCTAGAAAATTATATAAAGCGTAAAAATGTACAAAATTACATCAATGCAAAAAAAGAATATCTTTTTTATGTCTGTGTTGTTTGTAATGCTTATTGTACTCGGGGGATGCTCTTCTAATTTGACCGGATACTATAAGAATTTAAGAGCCAAAATCGATAGCGGTGATTATGAAGGAGTTGTTAAGTTTATTGATAAATCAAAAAACAAATACGGCTCGAAGAATATTCTTATGTACTATTTAGATTCAGGTATAGTAACGCATTTTGCAAGTGATTATGAAACAAGTTTAAAAAGATTTGAAAGCGCAAAAAAAATCGGAGAATATTTTCAAAAGAGCAGCATATCAGTCGATGGGGCATCGATGATCTTTAACAACACTGTCATGCCGTACTTCAGCGAAGATTTTGAAAAAGTTCACATATCTGTTTTTGAGGCTTTAGATTATATTTTATTAGGTCGTGATAATGAAGCAGTTGTTGAAGCTCGGCAAGCTGATACTCTATTCAAAACTTTTGAAACAGAAAAAAACTATAAAAATTTTTATAAAGATGACGGTTTTATAAGATATTTTATGGGCATTGTGTATGAAAATGCAGGTTATATTAATGATGCCCATATTTCGTATTACAGGGCGTTAAAAGCCTATACAAATGGTATTTCTGGTGTAGTTTTGCCTAAAGATTTGATTGATGATACATACACTTCAGCTTTAATTTTAGGGATGGAAGACAGAGCTGCTGAAATAAAGAAAGAATATCAGCAAGCGCATAAACGCGAAATTCCTGACAGTTACGGCGAATGTATAGTAATTTGTTATAGTGGTTTTATTCCTGAAAAGATAGATAATGTTTTAGAGTTTGCCTTGTTTGATTTGTGGACTTACGTAGGTAGTGCTGCTGAAGTAAGTAGTGAAGAACAAGAAAAGTTTAATAAAGCAAAATCTATAGACTTTTCTATTTTTGCGCAAGATTATGTAAAAGTTGCTTTTCCAAAATATAAAGATTTTCGCAATAGAGTATTTGTTTTTGAAGTTAAGAGTGATAAACAAGAAGTCAAAAGTGTTTTAGTACAGAATTTAGGTGAAGTTGCAAAAAAATGTCTTGATGCAAAAATAAAAAATATTTATGCAAGGACTTTAGCAAGGGCAACAGTGAAGTATATTATCGGAAAATCGGTTTCAAAAGGCATTGAAAAAAATATTGGAGATTGTTGGAGTGTACTTTCCCAAAGTTCATTTAATATGTACAACTCTCTTTCAGAGACGTCGGATAGGCGCGCTTGGAATACTCTGCCGGAGAAAATTTTAATGGCAAGGCTTTGTTTACCTGAAGGCAGGCATATTATTAAAGTTAACTTTTTAGACAAACATGGAAAAATCTTGCAATCATCAGATGTAGAAGTTAATATTAAGGCAGAGAAAAAGAATTTTGTTATATTAAGGAATTCCTAAGATGAGATGTAATTACTTGTTTTTACCATTCCATTTCTATTTATATTGTAAGTGGTGGAATGGTGTATTTGAGAGAGATGGTAGTTATAAATATTTTATTAACAGGCGGGAAAATGTACAAAATTGTGAGTAAAAAAGAAATTGGACCAAAAGTATACAGCTGTGAAATTTATAATCTTGAGATAGCAAAGAGTGCAAAAGCCGGCCAGTTTATTATATTTAGAATTGATGATAAAGGCGAAAGGGTTCCTTTAACGGTGGTTGGAACAAACCCTAAAGAAGGTTTGGTTAGAATAATTTTCCAAGAAATGGGTAAAAGTACAATGCACCTTGCCTCTCTTAATGAAGGTGATTGTATAAAAGATTTTGTAGGTCCTTTGGGATGTCCTACAAAAATTAAAAAATATGGTACGGTTATCGCTGTTGCCGGAGGCGTAGGAGCGGCTGAAGTTTTGCCTGTCATTAAAGAACTTAAAAAGGTAGGCAATAAAGTTATTACCATAGTAGGTGCAAGGTGTAAAGATTTGCTTATACTTGAAGATGAATTAAGGA
>JAISRA010000002.1 GCA_031273885.1 Endomicrobium sp. | reverse complement strand
TGTAGAAATTTCTTTGATTTCTTCTGTATCAATGAGTGAGTAAACTTTCACATCGGTTTTGCTAAAGACTGACTGAGCACAGAATTTGCAGTTTTCACTGCATTTTCCTGATTTTGCATTAATGATAGAACAAACCTTTACTTTGTTGCCTTTAGATTTTTTGCGTATTTTTGCAGATGCAAGAAAAAGATCTTCTAGCTCATAATCAAAAAGTCTAAGGGCTTCCTCTCTTGTAACTTGTTTTCCTTTTATAATTTCGAGTATTAAATCTTGCATTTTTGCTCCTCTATATTTTATAGTTTACTAAAGTCGACTTTAACATATGCAGACAAAATAGTCAACTTTGTGTTTTTATAGCAATCAAGTTTTTAAAGAGCCTCCACATTTTCTTATTTTTATTTAAGTAAAAGCATAGAAAAAACTTTCTGTTTGATAAAATTGAAGCATTAGTAGTGCGTACATATCCATTATAACACATACAACCGCAAACTAAAAATTAAAGCCAACTGACTGATTTAAAAGAGTTAGTAATTGCTAATTTTAAATAGTTTTGCAACTGTTGTTATTATATTGTTCTCCTGAGCGTTGTAGTTGGTTTAAAGGATACTTTTTTCCCCGGCGGAATAGGAATTACTTCTCCAGTTTTTGGATTTCTGCCCTGTCTAGCCTTTCTGGATTTAGCTCTGAAAGATCCTAGTCCTGACAGTGAAACAACTTCGCCGTTTTTTAGAGAGGTTTGAATTACCTTAACTAAAGCTTTTACTGCTTTATTTGAATCGCCTTGCGTTAATCCTGAAACATTGGCAACCTGTTTAATGACATCAGGTTTTTTCATCAGATTAATACCTCCATACAAATAAACTGTATTTTCTAAAAACACACTCATTTTATAATAAATTTTATAACAATGTCAATCGCGATTTGAGAACCAAAAAAAGGAATTGACAAGAAGGGTATCTTTCGTTATAATCTGTTAGGCAAATGGAAATGGGGCTATAGCTCAGTTGGGAGAGTGCTTGCATGGCATGCAAGAGGTCAGGGGTTCAATTCCCCTTAGCTCCATATAGAACTTTTTAGGAGTGTAAAATACAGGACTAATGATAGAATGATTTATTCAGAATATATCAACAGTGAAACAAAAGGTTATACTGACATTTTAGATATAACAGATGATGTAAAAAGAATTCTTGCTCGTTCAGGAATTACTAACGGAATAGTTACTTTAAGTGTTATGAGCTCCACATCTGCTGTAACAACTCTTGAGTTTGACCCTGATCTTTTTGCAGATTTTCGTAAGGTTCTTAAAGCTATTGTTCCTCCTGTTACCAAAGGTGGTCACACTCATAATGAAAAATGGCGAGATGGTGGAGGTTTTTCACATATACGTTCTTCATTAATTGGCACATCAAAAACTATAGCGATTGCGTCAAAGTCAATAATGTTGGGGACATGGCAGCGAATAATTTTAATAGATTTTGATAACAGACCTAGAAGTAGAAAAGTTTTTGTTCAGGTTTTCGGAGAATGATAAGTGAGTTTGAAAGTTATTGCGGGCACTGCAAGGGGCAGACTTTTAAAAACTCTCTCGCTGGGCGATCGGTCTGTACGTCCTCTGCTTGGCAGAATAAAAAAATCAATAGTTGATATAATACAGTTTAAAATTCCTAACTCTACATTTATTGATTTATTTGCAGGTGTAGGTTCTGTTGGTATTGAGGCACTTTCACGTGGTGCTAAAAAAGTAATATTTGTGGAATTAAGCAATGTTTCGTTATCTATTATTAAACACAATGTAGATATGCTCGGATTTAACGGCAGGGCAAAAATTGTTAAGTGCGATATTATAAAAAATTTTGCCATTTTGCAGGGTAAATATGACATAGTTTTTATGGGTCCTCCGTATAAAGATAGAAACAAAAAAGCGCTTGCACTTACATATACTGTATTGAAAAATGTAGTGCGGTATGATATTTTAAAAGATGACTCGGTGCTTATAGCGCAAAGACATATTAAAGAATCTGTGGACAAAGTAGCAGGCCTTGAATGTTTTAGAGCAGAAAAATATGGCACCACCGTTGTTTATTTTTATAGGCGGATGAATGTAGAAAGTGTAAAAAAATGAGACAAGATTTTAAAATAAGTTATTCGAGAGTAAGTGCATATTTGTTTTGTCCATATAAATATAAACTTGTGTATTTTGATAACTTTAATATTCCGGTAAATGCCGATATTACTTTTGGACACATAATTCATAAAACGCTTGAACAGTTCCATAGTGGAAAAGAGCAGTCTTATGATATTTTGCTTGATTGTTATGATGCTTCTTGGAAGAATGATGGATTTTCCGATCCACAGCAGATATTTGAATATTATAACCGTGGCAAGCAAATGTTTGAAAACTATTATAAATCTTTTTGCCAAACAGGTACGGAAATTTTATATGTTGAGAAAGCATTCGATGCTAATATAGGCAAATATAGATTTATGGGTATTATTGATAGGATTGATAAATACCCTGACGGAACGTATGAAGTTATAGATTATAAAACTCATGTAAGAATATGGGAACAGGAAAGGGTAGATAAGGACTTACAGTTGAGTTTTTATGCTTATGCCTGCAAGAATGTTTTTGGTTTTAATCCGAATAAAGTGTCGGTTTATTTTTTGTCAGACAATAAAAAAATTTATACAAAAAAATCTCAAACTGAAATAGATGACGCGATAAATACTGCGATAGAAACCGCGGAAAATATAATGGCTGAAAATTTTAGTCCTGATGTTTCAAAATGTCAGATATGTGATTTTAGATTAAAGTGTAGTTATTCAAAAGATAAAATAATAACAAATCGCTGGCAAATAAAAGATACTATCAGAACGTATAGAGGTAAAAAATGAGGTCATTAACAGTAGTAAAATTTGGCGGTAGTTTAGTTAAAAATTCTCTGGCGCAGAGCAAATTTCTTAAAGAGCTTGCGGGAATTTCACAAAGCCAAGAAATTATTTTAGTTCACGGTGGTGGTCCGGAAATAAATGCGTTGCTTGAAAAATTTTCAGTAAGCAGTAAATTTGTTAATGGTTTAAGATTTACGGATGTAGATGCGCTCAGTATTACTGAAATGGCGCTAAGCGGTAAAGTAAATAGAGTTTTAGTAACAGGGCTTATAAAAAACGGTGCAAATGCCGTAGGTGTATCAGGCAAAGACGGCAAAAGCGTAATATGCAAGCGTGTTAAAGCGCTTGGTTTTGTCGGCGAGCCAATAAAAGTAAATAAAAAACTTATAGATGTTTTAATAAAATCTGGTTTTTTACCTGTCATAGCTTCGGTAGCATCTGATATTAAAGGCAATGTTTTAAATGTTAATGCCGACGTTTTAGCAGCTTCTATAGCGGTAAATTTTAAGGCGCAAAGGCTTATCTTTTTCACAGATGTTAGAGGTGTGCTTGATAAAAATGAGAATACAATTAAGGAAATTAAAACAAGAGAAATAAGTAATTTAATAAAAAATAAAACTATAATTGGTGGCATGATACCTAAAGTTAATAGTTGTGCTGATTCTGTTAAAAATGGTGTACAAGAAGTGTGGATAGCAGATGGCATAAGTGGGATCCAAAAAATAAAAGGAACAGTAATAAAAGAATGAACATAAAGCAGATAGAAAACAAATATTTTATGCACACGTATAAACGTAATAATTTAGTTATAAAAAAAGCAAAAAATCAGTTTATATGGGATGAAAATGGTAAAAAGTATCTTGATTTTTTTGCCGGTATAAGTGTATGTAATGTTGGCCATTGCAATGATGCTGTTGTAAAAGCCGCAAAAATGCAACTGGACGACTTTACTCATGTTTCAAATTTATATTATATGCCTGTGCAGGTTAAATTGGGAGAAGAGCTTGTCAAAAGGGCGTTTCATGGTGCAAGAGTTTTTTTCTCAAATTCCGGCGCTGAAGCAAACGAGTGTGCAATAAAGCTTGCAAGAAAATGGGGTTGTTTAAATCCTTCAAAAAGTGGTAACAGAAACAGATACGAAATAATATGTTTTAATAATTCATTTCACGGGAGAACTATAGCAACTCTTTCTGCAACGGGTCAGCAAAAATTTCACGAATATTTAAAACCGCTGCAGGAAAAGTTTGTTTTTGCGGAAATTAATAATATTAATTCTGTAAAAAAAATTGTAAACGATAAAACAGTTGCTGTTATGATAGAACCTGTGCAAGGTGAGGGTGGAGTTGTTCCTGCGAATAAAACATTTTTAAAAAACTTAAGAAAATTTTGCGATGATAAAAACCTTCTTTTAATTTTTGATGAAATACAATGCGGAATTGGTCGTACAGGAAAGTTTTATGCTTTTGAAAATTATGATATTAATCCGGATATTGTTACAATGGCAAAATCTTTAGCTAACGGACTACCTTTAGGGGCTACTATTGCAGGTAAAGAATGTGCCGAAACTTTTGTGTACGGAGATCATGGATCTACTTTTGGTGGAAATCCTGTTTCGTGTGCAGCGGCGCTTGCCGTACTAAAAATTATGGATGCAAAATTTTTAAGTAATTCTGTAAAAGTTGCAAGATATCTTTGTGAAAAACTGGAAGATCTAAGAAAAAAACGTACGGTTATAAAAGAGATTAGAGGCATTGGTTTGATACTAGGTATAGATCTGAAAGTGAATGGTCAAAAAATTGTAGATTATTGTTTGGATAAAGGATTAATTATAAATTGCACGCACGATACTGTGCTAAGACTGCTGCCGCCGCTTATAATTACAAAAGCAGATGTGGATTGTGCTATAAAAATTTTAGGTGAAGTATTAGAGTGTGCCATTTTTTGAAGTTATCCACTTTTATAGAATGTCTGTTTTGGTGGCACTGATATATACAGGAGTTGTTTAAATTTATGGTATGAAATAAAATATGAGGAGTTTAAAATGGGAGCAGGCAAGTCGAAGATAAAAAAAGTAGTGGTAGCTTATTCAGGTGGGCTTGATACGTCTATCATTCTATCATGGGTAAAAGAACATTATAATTGTGAAATTGTGGCATGTTGTGTTGACGTAGGCCAGGATGGAGGTGAGCTTAAAGGTTTAAAAGAAAAAGCTCAAAAGACGGGTGCTTCAAAGGTGTACATAATCGATGCAAAGAAGGAATTTGTTACGGATTACATCTATCCTGCTATAAAAGCAAACGCTTTATATGAAGACAAATACTATCTAGGAACATCCCTTGCAAGACCTGTGATTGCGGCAAAAATTGCAGATG
>JAISRA010000126.1 GCA_031273885.1 Endomicrobium sp. | reverse complement strand
TATATTTTTTAGTACATCCTTGCAAATTGACATAAAAAAGTATAAAATCTACCACATCTACAGATATACTATCAGCAGGAGGCCACATAATGGCATTTTATAGTATAAGTATACATTTTGCGGGCGTAGTCTAGTGGTAAAACCCCAGCTTCCCAAGCTGGAGATGTGGGTTCGATTCCCATCGCCCGCTAGTCAGGGCATTTTCGCTCTTGAGACGAGAAATCCATTTTAATATATTCTTCCGACGTGAAAATCCCAACATTATAATGCCGCAATAAACCGCAACAAACCGCTTTTATTTACTTTCGTGCTTACAAATTGCTTACAATAAAAAAACGTGATGACTATCACGTTTTTGGTACGATAAATGTGGTTACTGTACATACGCCCTTGCAAGCACATCGCTCCAAGGGAAAATAAAAAACCTCTGCACTTTAGAATTACTGCAATTCTATGACAGAGGTTTCTGTTTTATTAAGGATAAAACACTATTATTTGAGGAATTTTTTAAGAATTATAGTTATAACAGAGCCGAAAGCCATTGAAATACACATCCATATAGCAATTCCAAACTTTTTTACATACAATAGAAGCTCTTCTTTTTCTACTTCTTTGATAAGTTTCTTTAGTACGGTTCTTGTCTCATGATTACAGGTTATTTCTTGTAAAATAAGTTTACTTATTGATTCTGATATTAGTTTCTGAGTAGTTTCGTGATTGAAAGTGTCAGCAAATTGTACGTAGTCTTCAGAAGTTAAAACTTTTAATTGCTTATCAATATCAAATTTTTCTTCGCTGCGTTTAGGTTTAACCATTTACATTGTCTCCATCTTTTTGTTTAATCAAATGGTCGGCAGGTATACGTCCTTCGGGTTTGTTGTTAATATCTATATATAACACGTTACGTTCAGTTTTAAGCATGAGACTTATTGCAAAACGTAATAGGCTTTGACTGTCAATAAAATTCCATTTTTTTATTGTTTCTTTGAACTTTTCTAGGTCGCCGTTATCAAGTTCTAATACAAGCTTATCTTCTTGTTTTATTTCTTTGACAGCCATATAAACCCTCCGTTAAGCATTTAATATTACAGTAAAAATACATTTTTTTCAAGAATATGAGGTTTCTGTTTAATTAGGGAAGGAGTATCTCTAGTCCTTTTAATCATCCTCTACCGCAATATTGTCTACTCTATCTACCATTCCTGTTTTTCCACACGCTTGGCAGCATTTAGCTGAAAAGTCTCCTTCGCTGTTTGAGAATTTAAAATCAAAATCTTCTGCCGAATCGTCTACGACTATAAAACCATCTCCTTTGCAAATTGGGCAGATTTCTTTTGTTGTTATCTCTACATCTTTCATTTTTCTTCTCCTTTAGCGTGTCGTCTTGTCTTCATCTCATGAATAAAATATCCCAATGCGCCTATTATCCCCTCTAATATGCCTACGCACATCTCGTCTGAATCGTATAGTTTATTTAGTTTGGTTAAAATATCTTCTATTTTAGACAATTCAATTTGATCTTCAGGCGTTTCCCGCATTTTAAATAATGGACTTAATTTTCTTAAAGCTTCATTTAAGATTTCTCTTTTGTCTGCTTCATTTGACGCATGTTGTAAAGCATGATCTATTTTTCTGCAATGCTCTTGTAAATTATCTAAAAATATCACGTGAAAAGGCTTTCGTAATTGTTGTTCATTTTCCATTTTCATTTTCATCTCCTATATTTCTACAAATTTGTATTGATCGCCGTATCTCTTTAAAAACATTTTTTTCTTCACAATATATGTTTTTGTGCGAAACCCTTTAACATCTTCAACAACAGTCTTTTCAGTATGTGTGTCATAGTACATAAAGTCGGCTATGTACCTGACTTCCCGTTGAACTCTTTTCTCATGGATGAATTTTTCTTGTATAAGAAAGTTTGGCTGCAGCTTTAAATCTTCAATAACACCTGCTTTCTCCATAAGTTTTAATTCTTTATATCTTTCCGCCTCTTTTTTTGACGCAAACTTTATATTGCCAACTACTGTCTTTTGTGATGAAAATTTACTTTTTTTCGGTAATCTAATCATAAGTTCTCCTCGCCGCTTAGCCCAGTTATTTTATCGGTCTTTTCTCCCATTCCACTCCTTTTTGTTTTTCTTCAAATTCGGCTTTTTTGAAATCTGTGACTTCATTTCTTTTTCTGGTCAACCCTTTGCCGTCTTCAAAATAAATATACTTTTCTATAGTAAATCTAGCCATTACCACTCTTCCTATCAAATCATCAATATCAAACTTATAATTGCCTTCTATATCTGTTTTATAAACTTCAGTCGCTTCTAAAAGTTTTTTAAGTTTAAACCTGGTGCCTTTCTCCATTGAGATCCAAAATTTTCTTTGGATGTTGGACGAAGGATGTACTAGATAAACATAAAATCCTTTACTCTTATAATTTAACCTTAAGCTATAGCCGACAATTGATACTTTATGCCATCCTTCAGGGAAAAGAGTAGGAATTTCAAACTCTTCCGAAAAGTCCATAGTAAATTTCATTTTATTTCTCCATTTTTTAAATTTAGAAAGGAATAGGTATATCCTCGTCTTCTTCAGGTTCGGCTTTTTTGAAATCTGTGATTTCACTTCCTTTTCTTATATAATTTTTGCTCCCTTTATAACCATATATATAGTCCCCTATAGTAAATTTAGCCATTACCATCCTTCCTATTAAATCGTCCATATCAAACACATAATTAGCGTCTATATCTGTTTTATAAGCTTCAGTCGCTTCTAAAAGTTTCTTCAACATAAACCTTTTTCCCTCCACCATTGAGAGCCAAAAATCATTTTTGACGTTGGACGAAGTATGAGCTAGCGTAACAAGAACTCCATTTTCCTCAGTTATCGAAGTTTTTTTTATTTTATAGGAGGTAATTACTACTTTCTGCCATCCTTCGGGGAAGAGATAGTTGCGTTCAACTTCTTTCGAAAAATCCATAGTAAATTTCATTTTATTTCTCCATTTTTTAATATATTTTTCAATTCTTTTTGAGCTTTATAAATTTTCAAAGCCGGCAAAAATATTTGTTTAAAACAAAAACTTATCAATTTGCTGTTTAGATGTTTTAGCGAGTAACATACCGTGTCTTTAGCAAAAACAACTATATATGCATCCTTTATTCCTTTATCGTAGAGATTTACGTACGCGCTGACCTGAGCCAAATACTCGTCATAAATAGGAGGTTGGGATTTATCTTTGCATTCTCCTGTTTTCCAGTCGAGAACTACTGATGTACCGTCAATTTCCGCAATACAATCCAGCGTTCCGTTATATCCGTTTTCCTCATCTGTTAACGCCATTTCTGCTTTTTTTAGAACGAATTCCGGATGTTCTTTTCTAAACAACATAAAAGATTTTGCGGCGTTTGTTACTTCTTTCTCGTAGGTAGTTTCAATTTGCGGGGATTGACCGTCAATATAGGACTGTATCAATTCATGGATTTGAGTACCTATTTCTCTGCCTCTGGCGCTGATTTCGTCACATTCTTTTGCGGTGCGGAATTTATACCACATCTCAAGGCCGATTTTTCTTAAAACGCCAAGGGCTTGTGTTACGCTTGGATAATCATTATTATAATCTCTCTTCTTTTTGATCTCCGCCATCAGAGCCCTCCTTTACGTTGATTTCATTGCCTTCTATAGCTACGACTTTTTTCTGTGACGATTCGTTGCCTTCAACCTCGATAAAATCTTCTATAAACGCTCCGCCGTCAAGGATTTCAGGCATATACATTTTTATCCCGGTGCTTGCTGCGCGGTAAAAAAACATCAATTGAGGATAACCTTTGTACGTAGGGTAATTGATAAGTCCGCTTCTTTGCGCTTTTTCTCTATTAAATGAAGATCTTCCCAACACTTCTCCATCCTTGTAAAACTCTAACACACAGGATTCGTCAGTGCTCTCTATGACTGAATAATCGTATTTCCCGTTTGTCTTTTTTATTTTGCTGAGATAAACTTTTGTGCTGTACCCGATCTTATCCTTAATAATGTATACGTTTGTCATAGACTGAATAGGACTTAAACCCAAAGCTCTTCCTGCTAAAATTTTTACAATCGCCTGAGCTTCGCTTTTTATATCGGTAAAAAGTCCGCTTTTATAAAAAATCTTTGCTATTCCTTGAGGAATAATTCTATCGCTATTTTCCAAATAAACTTCTAAATTTGTTTCTTCAGGAATGTTTTCATTTTCTTTTTTATTTTCTGTACACATTTTCAGCTCCTCAGTAATTGATTTATATTCCTTAAGAACACTTTGATCTTTTTCAATTTTCCCTTCTTTCATTAAAACAATTGAATCTTCAAGTTTTTTTTTCCTGTATTTAAGGTGATCTTTATACAGTGTATCCATATTTTTTCTCCTTTTTTATTTCTAACTCTCTTCTTTTAAACTCCTCTGTAAAAAACTCGATCAAAGCCTTTGATTGTCTCTCTAAGAATTTATGAATATTGTCTATTGTTCTCATATAGGAATGAAGTACTTCGGCCATACTAAGAAGGTCTTTATCACTTACAACCTTATAGACACCGTTAGAAATATTTTTATCGCAAAATTCATTGAGAACATTAACAAGCGATTCCCCTTTTTCCTGGAGAGATTTTAAAACTTCAACATTTTCTTCCATCTATTGCCTCCTTTGTTTTTATTTCTTTTTTATGCGCAAGACGATAAATTTGTATTCTGATGTCTAGTACTTTATCTAGGGTTAGTATTATCAAAATAATGATAATTCCTAGTAAAAAAATAATGCCTCCTAAACTGATTTCTATTTGTGTCATTTATTCCTCTCTTCAGGTATTATAAATTTACATATCTTCCCGTTTTTACTCTTCATCTGAACCTACCAACCACCAGTCGCCATCCCAGTTATCTGCGTTTGTCGGTGTAAATGTAGTGTCACCGGTTTGATTTAACATAGTCGATCTCAGTGTATTCAGCTGATCTGGCGGGATAACTTTGATTTTACCGTGCCATACTAATCTTCCGGCAATAAGACCTATGGCAAAAAACACTACACACGCACATCCTAAAAAGATAAGTCTGTTTCTTCTTTTCCTTTTGTTAATGTCAATCCCTACTGAATAACATCTCATTTAATTCTCCTTTTTTTCTGTTGTATCAGGGGTAGGAGTCGAACCTACGTTCCTGCCAGGATGTAACAGGCGATTGAACCGCTATCTTACCCTGATCTTTGGGCGGCGGGAAGAAAGTATTAAAAACCTACCGCCGCCCTTTATGGCTAGAAGAGGAGAGTTAATGCCCTAGCAAAGCATAATGGAGACCTCTTCCAGCTTTTTATTTGTACGGGCGGAGGCGTTATAAGAAAGAGCTATTGCTACGAGTGTATAGATTGCGCCTCCGCTTTATTCAATTCTTCTTTTCTTTTATTCTCACGTTTTTCTTGTTTTTCTGTTTGTTTAAATATTCTTCAAATTCTTTTTTAAATCCTATTCCTTTACATGAAGGACATTTGATCCAGTAAATATCTTCTCCCTTCTTCTTAAACTCAATATAGTTGTTATTATCTTCTGTACCGTTTGGAAGATACCCTTCACCTTTGCATACAACGCATTTCTTTCCCACCCTTTGAACTGTTCCTGCTCCCTCTCCCATTCCTTCCTCCTCTTGTCAATGAGTTTATTCATATAATTTTGGAATCCCATTGTGTCCCAAGGCTGGCGCTTCTCCAACCCTTTGCATGAAGGACATTTAATCCAGTAAATACCTTTTCCCTTTTTCTTAAACTCAATATAGTTGTAATTATCTTTTGTTCCCTTTGGGACAAACCCTCCTCCTTTGCAGACGACGCATTTCTTTCCCATTTTTATTCTCCATTCTTTCCTTTGAATATTTGTTTACTTTCTTCGGTTTTTTGTTCCCACCAATAGTCAATTTCATCCCTGTCAAATTGAAGTTTCCCTTTGATTTTTACCGGAGCGGGGAAACTGCCGGATTTCACATATCTGCGGATGCTGTCGTCTGAAAGACTTAAGTATTTGCATACCTGATCTAAAGTCATTGTTTTTTTAGGACGATATTTTTTTAGACGCGGGAATAAAACTTCTGCAACCCCTTGCGATAAGGACTCAATTTGCTCATCACTAAGACTTACTAATTGAACTGTTCCTGCGCCTGCTCCTTCTCCCATTCCTTCCTCCTGTTGTTAATGATTTTATTGATATGATTTTGGAATCTCCGTCTTGCGTCCCAGGGCTGAAGATTCTCCAACCATTGTTCTACCTCTCGGGCATCAAATTTAAATACTCGTCCAATTCTGGTTGCGTGTGGAAAATCAATCTTGCGAACATACTTGCTTATACTCGTTGAAGACCTGCCTATAATGTCTCTTATGTCTTTAACTTTCAGAGCTTTATTTGTCCGGACGTCACAAAGATGAGCGGATATAATTTCAGCCACTCTTTTAGAGATAGTTTTTAATTGTTCGGGATTGATTTGATAAATAATCTTCATTTTTTTATACTATCAGAAGGTAGTCAGTTGAGAACCGCTAAGCTCAACGAACTGACTACCATTCTGTGTTCAGAACATGGCGGATTCCCGTGATAGCCATGCTCTGTCTTTTTTCGTTTGTTAATAAATTTTTATAGTGATTTTGGGAATCGCTTTTATACAGTTGCAGTAATATAATATACAATTCACGAAATAATGTCAATAGGCATATTTCTGACGAGAAAATAAATTTTAAAAGGAGAAATTTATAAAAATGTATAGAAACACGGTAGGTAAAAAAATTAGACAAGCTGTTAGGGAAACAGGCTTTACTCAGCAAAACTTTGCAAGGAAAATAGGCATAGGAGAAAGTTTAATTAGCGATTGGGCAGGAGGAAAACGCAATCCCTCGCTGACGTCGCTAAAGAAAATAGCGAAAGCAACAAACAAACCACTTTCGTATTTTATAGACGGTGAAAATTTTAACACGATTTCAAACACCGGGGATAATGCGGTAGTCGGAAAAAATCAAAACGTTAACACTACTCCTCATGATGTAGAGACGCTTAAACAACGAATGAACAATTTGGAACTAAAGGTCGAAAACCTGAATTTAAAAATTTCTCTGATTTCAAAGAGGGAGGAACATGGAAAAGAAGATTAAATTGGTGTTGGTTGAGGCAGGGTTGGGTAAAAAGGGATTAGACTCCGACGTAGTATTAAATATGGGCGACAATTCATCGGTGGGGAAAAATCAAAGTATCAGCGATGTGCCGAAAAACTATTCTGTAGACTTCAAAAAAGATTTTGAGATTTTAAATTTAAAGCTTGATTTAGTGTTAGAAAAACTAAAAAAGGAGAGTAAAAAATGAAGAAAGCATTGGCAGTTATGGTTGTAATGTTTTTACTGGCGGGGCAGGTAACAGCTCAGGAAAATAAGAGTGCTTCCGTTGTTAAACCTCAATTAAAGCAAGAACTAGGCATCGGACAAAGTATTTCCAGTATTAAAGTTAAACGCAAAATTGCGAAAGGGGGACATATAGTCTATTTCATAAATGATAAAAATGAGAAAAGTGCATTTTTAAAACACTTCCCAACTATTGAAATTGAAGAAGGAAGAGGCGCTCTTTATAACTTAAAAGTATTCTTTTATGGTTATGCTGTTGGCGCTATCATTGTAGGTACCCTAATTGCGATTGGAAGATCGCTACCTAAGTAATAAGTTAATAATTATAAAAAACTGAGAAGCGCCCCCTCTAAAAAGAGAGTAAAGTGAAGATGCTTTACTGTAAAAGAGGGGGGCTGGGCTTAATTATATGAAATAAAAAAGAGGAAAAGAAATGGCATTCGTATACAAAAGAGGCAAGATTTATTACGTCGGATACCGTGTCAGTGCAGTAGACGACAACGGCAATACCATTAGAAAGCAGGTATGCGAGCCTGTAAGCCCCGACAGAAGAGCAGCTGAGGAGTTTTGCGCAAGAAAAACACTAAACGAATATGCCGCCCGAGGCAAAACACTTAAAAGGGATATTCCCATTCAGGAGTTTTATGAGGAATATAGGAAAAATCACTCGGTTAAAAACAAAAGAGACTCTACCATAAAAAGAGATGATATAGTTTGGAAAACATTTAAGGAAATTTGTCCTAATGTTAAATTTGCCGACCAGTTTGACGACGCTGCTCTAAACGAATACATGCATAAAAGGCTTAAACAAAGGAAGATTGACGGGAAGCTGTTAAGAAAGGCAAGCATTAACCGAGATATGCACCTGTTAAAACATCTGGCAAAATGGGGATATAAAAACAGATACCTATCCTCAAATTATTATGATTTAGTAGATAATTTCTCTGAAAACGACAGTCAAAAGAAAAGAGCGTTTACCGATGACGAAATACAAAAAATCATTGACAATACCCAATACCCGCAAAGAGAAGCGCATATACTATCTATCTGGCATGGAATGAGAGCCGGCGAGATATGCGCTTTGGAATGCAGCGACTTTGTTTGGGCACGTAATCCAAATATTGAACGTGATTATATTAAAGTCAGGAACAAGTCCCATTTAGGCAGGTTTGTTAAGACCAGCCACTCTGAGCGGGATATACCTATACACCCTATGTGGCGAGACCATCTATATAAGGTATGGCTGAAAGCAAAGGAAAAATCAAATTTCTTCTTAGTAACATATCTTAACCAGCCTATTTCCCCCTCCGGACTGACTTCATCCACCAGAAAGCTCTTTGACCGTCTGCAATTGACTAAATACGAGGTATCGTTCCATTCAGGCAGGCATACATATGCAACCCGAATAAAAGACGGCGGAGGCAGCCTTTACATGGCCAGCAAAAGCCTTGGACATTCTAATACCCGCATTACTGAAGAGGTATATACGGATTTTAAACCACACGAACATTTTAATGTAGTTGATTTTATTAAGATTGATGTTAAGAAACCAAAGATAAATGATATATAAGTTTTTATAGTAGAAGTTATAAAACTTTATAATTCTTGTAAGTTTTTATATCTAAAGTATAAAAAGTGTGATAAACAACACAAAATAGGGTATAAAAATGTAATAATCATCGCAAAAAGGAGAACTTTTATGGGAAACAGGCTCTTCTATGGTGATAATCTTGACATACTCCGCAAACATATAAAAGATGAATCAGTTGATTTATGCTACATTGACCCGCCTTTTAATTCTAAGCGAAATTACAATCAAATCTATAATAACATAGGCAAAGAAGACAAGGCGCAAGCACAGGCATTCGTAGATACTTGGGAATGGGATGCTGCGGCGCAGGCAGGATATGATGAAATCACTGCCGATAACGGTACGCGATACCCACAAAAAACAATCGCTCTTATGAGAGGCTTGCGCGAAGTTCTGGGAGCAGGCTCAATGTTAGCCTATCTTGTAGCAATGACGCAAAGAATAGCCGAGATTTGGCGGGTATTAAAACCTACAGGGAGCTTTTACCTGCATTGTGACCCGACAGCAAGTCATTATTTGAAGCTGGTTTTAGATTCTATTTTCTGTCAAAAAGGTGAGTTCGTAAATGAAATAGCATGGTGTTATGGTTCGGGCGGAGCAAGTAAGAAACATTTTTCTAAAAAACACGATACTATATTCTGGTATGCAAAAAGCGATATGCATATATTCAATGTAGATGATGTAAGAGAACCTTACTGTTCTGATGAGAAAGGACGCTACAAAAAAATGAACGGTAAAGAATATTTAAGACAACATGAACTTGGCAGAATACCGTTTGATTGGTGGCAAATTTCTTCGTTAAACAATGTTACTAAAGAGCGCTTAGGATACCCCACGCAAAAGCCTGAGGCGCTGCTGGAGCGGATAATCAAGGCTTCGTCAGCAGAAGGAGATGTAGTGCTTGATGCATTCTGCGGATGCGGAACTACAATAGCTGTTGCCGAACGCTTACATCGCAAATGGATCGGCATTGACATAACCTATCAATCCATATCCCTTATTATAAAGCGCCTTGAAAGCACTTATGGAGCAGACATTATGAAATCGGTGACCATTAGCGGCATTCCTCAGGATATAGACTCAGCTGCCGCTCTTGCCAATAATAAAAACGACCGGCTTCGCAAAGAGTTTGAGGTATGGGCTGTACTGACGTATTCCAACAATCACGCTATACCAAACAACAAATATGGAGCAGACGGCGGACAGGATGGAGTAGCCTATATTCCCACTCAGCTTGGCGGCGGTAAAATCCTGTTTTCGGTAAAATCGGGCGGTGTAAATCGCTCACAAATAGGCGACTTTATCAGCGTGGTGAACCGGGAGGAAGCAGCAGGAGGTATATTCATAACGCTTACACCCCCGACAAAGCCTATGAAGACGGAAGCTGCTCAGGCGGGATCTTTCACCATTAAGGCAATGGGCAAGACATATCCTAAAATCCAAGTGATCACTATAGAGGAAATGATGAACGGAGCCCGGATGGACTTGCCAATAGGAGCGGTGGTAAAAGACGCTCAAGCCTATGGCGGACAACAATACGAACTTTTATAAACAAAACTAAATTAAAACTAGCACTCTTATAACAGGAGTGCCAGAGTACTTATGGATAACTTCCTTCCGGGAGAATTTTATTGTAAGCACAAAGGTAAACAAAAGCGTTTAATTGCGTTTATTTGCGGCATTATAATGTTAGCGGTTTTTCTGCCAAAAATCGTCTTTTAAAAAACGTCCCAGATGGACTACCATTTAGACACTAAATGGGCTACCTTTTAACCCCTTTTTTTTAGCCTTTTTACATTTTTCAAAAAGTCTCGAACGCGCGCACATGCCCGCAAAAAAGATGAGTTATTTACCAATCCAGCTTAACGGCCTTTGTTTTTAAGTTTTAAAAGCAGTAACAGGCCGTTAAGTCGTTAAAACAATATAAAAACCATCTCAACACGTCGTTTCAAATAAATCAAATTTTCCAAAAAAAGTGACATTGATTTTAAGCGCTAAAAAACGGCCTTGGGGATGTCCCCCTAGCACCACACACCTTTATCGCTTTCTAAATGCCTTAGCTTTCGTTTAAATGGCATTGTAGTTTTTGATTAAACCCCCATTTTACAACCTTCAACCTTTTTTAAACTTTTTTGCCTATTTGCCCTATATATTAACTTATTAACTTTTTTGCCTATATATTATAATAAGGTGTATCTATTATTTTTTTGTTTCTTTTAAAAGCCATTTAAAAAGCCTTAAAAACGCATTTAAAACACATCAAAAATCTATTAAAAACTTTTTCTGATAAAATGACTACCATTTAGACACTAAATAGACTACCTTTTTTGCTAAAATGGTTCGATTCCCTACTTTTTTGCATTTTCTCTTCTTAACAGCTTGTGGATAACTCTGTGGATAACTTGTTGATAACTTTTTCACTTAACCTATTTTTTTCTTATTTTATCGTCTTATATTTTAAAATTATTTACTTGTGGATAACTTTTGTTTTAAAGGCTAGCTTTTTTAATTTTCCATCCATATTTTAGGATTTAATTTCTTACAAATTGCTTACAAACTGCTTACAAATAAGCAAATTTGAACGTAGGTTCGTTGCCTTTTTAGCTCTTTTCACAACCACTTTTGTGGGTTTTCACAACTACTTTTCCCTTAAATGCTATGTCTTTGCTGTTTACCGCAGCTAACTCAAGAGTGGCCGCTGCTATTGACAAAGTGTATCTTATAAGCTACAATTAAAATATGATAATTCAAATATTAAACAGCTTCTGGAGATGGTTCGAAAATCAAACTAGAGAGCTAAAAACTATAGTTGCAGATAATATTGAGCGATTAAGGCAAGGCAATACATCAAACTGTAAGTATTTGCGAGATGGAATATCCGAGTTGAGAATACATTGCGGAAAAGGGATACGGATTTACTATACAAAAAGAGGAAAAGATATATTGATTTTATTGTATGGCGGAGCAGATAAAAAGAATCAAAAAAAGGATATAGAGA
>JAISRA010000117.1 GCA_031273885.1 Endomicrobium sp. | reverse complement strand
TGGTGTATGGCACAGCGATATCAGCAATATTGAAAAATATAAATTATTTCTAAAAGCAAAAAATAGCGATATAAAAGTAATAATAGGTACGAGATCTGCCATTTTTACTCCGTTTACAAGTTTAGGACTTATAATTATAGACGAAGAGCACGAACAGACTTATAAGCAGGAGCAAAAGCCGTCTTACGATGCAAGAGAAATTGCAAAGTGGCGCGGTAATTATCACAATGCAGCGATAGTTTTTGGCTCTGCAACGCCATCTCTTGAAAACTACAAAGATGCTCTTGAAAATAAGATAGGTTTAATAGAATTAAACGAACGTATAAATAAAAAAAAATTACCAGAAGTAAAAGTTATTTCATTAAAAAATAGAATATTTAAACCTAGTTTACTACTCCCTGAAACAGTTGAAGCAATATCAAAAGCTTTAGCAAGAAGAGAACAAATCATTGTATTTCTAAACCGCAGAGGTTACTCTTCCGCGATTATGTGTAAAAAATGCGGAAGCATACATCAGTGTCCTAAATGTTCTATCTCAATGGTTTTTCATAGGAATCCTGACTCGTTAAAATGTCATTATTGTGGCGAAACAAAACATTTACCAACAATATGCTCGACATGCAAAAGCAAAGACATGACAGTTTTTGGCACAGGAACACAGAAAGTTGAAGACGAGCTTAAAAAGCTTTTTAAAAGTGCAAGAATTTTTAGACTTGATAGCGACACAGCATATTCAAAAAAAATTTATACAACAGCATACAACGGTATAAAAAATTATGAATACGACATACTGCTAGGCACTCAGATGGTAGCGAAAGGTTTTGATTTTCCAAATGTAACTTTAGTATGCATTATAGATGCTGATACGTTTCTATATCTTCCAAATTTTAAATCAGTTGAAAGAACTTTTCAGCTTATAACCCAAGCTGCAGGGCGAAGTGGCAGAGGGAGTAGTAGAGGTAATGTTATAATTCAGACAAAACATCCGCAGCACTATGCAATAGAATATGCAAGAAATCATGACTTTGTATCATTTTACAATACCGAAATAGAACAAAGGAAAAAATTATTTTATCCGCCTTATTGTGACGTTGCAAAAATCTCAATAAGAAATAAAGACGAAAAAAAAGTTGACAATGACTCTGAAAAACTTTTTTTTTCTCTAAAAACTCTAATTAAAAGTCATGAATTAGAACTAAAACTTTTAGATCCAGTGCCCGCATATATTGCAAAAGTTAATAATGTTTACAGAAAACATATAATAATTAAAGGCAGAAGGGAAAATATGTTAAAACTCGCAAAATTTCTTGAAGATTTTAACCAGTCGTCAGGAACTTTCATAAGTATAGAAATTATGCCTACAGATTTAATATAAAATCTTAAAAGAGATAAATAAACTGTGATGTCAGAAATCGTTCGGATTTGCCACATTTAATCTTTTAAATTTCAATTGCAAGAGATAGCGATGATCGTTTCTTTTGTCGACTGCCATATCAAAAACTTTCGAATTCTTAAAACGTACACAAAATTAGTTAATCGTTTTATCCATTTATTGCTTTTTATTAAATATAACTGATAATTTTGATACAATACTACTGTTTTAAATGACATTGTTTAGCAGTTTTTATAAGGGTGATAAAAAAAATGAGATATGGCTTTGTTAAAACAGCAGCGGCGACACCTCATATTACAGTTGCAGATCCCTCTGCAAACGCTGTAGAAATAATAAAATTAATAGAACAAGCAAATGCTTGTGATGTTGAACTTTTAGTTTTTCCTGAATTATGTATAACAGGTTATACATGCGGTGAATTGTTTTTGTCAGACGTTATTATACAATCTGTTAGTAATGCTTTAAACACGGTTTGTAAAGCTTCTATTGGCAAAAATTCTCTTATTTTTGTGGGGTCTCCTATATGGCATAATGGCAAGCTTTACTCGTGTGCAGTTGTTTTTCAAAATGGAAAAGTTTTAGGTGTTATACCTAAAACAGCATTACCGACATATTCAGAATTTTATGAACTCCGCCATTTTGTTTCAGGTAAATATATTTCATGTTCAATTGATTTGTGCGAGCAAACAGTTTTTTTTGGTACAGATATAATCTTTGTAGCAAAAAACAATGATAATGTTAAAATAGCTGCTGAAATATGTGAAGATATGTTTATTATTTCGCCACCATCTAATCTCCATGCTCAATCCGGAGCTTCGATTATAGTAAACCTTTCCGCCTCAAATGAACTTGTCGGCAAAAGCGACTACAGAAAAACTCTTGTAAAATCACAAAGTGGGCGTTTAACAGCAGGTTATGTTTATGCTTCAGCTGGAAGCGGAGAGTCTATAAGCGACATAATTTTTTCTGGGCATCGTATTATAGTGGAAAACGGGGAAATTCTTGCAGAAAGCGGTCTTTTTGAAAGCGGTCTTACTATATCTGAAATAGACACGCAAAGACTAGCTTATGAACGCCGCAAACTTAACGTTTTTGAGACTGTTTCAAATAGATATCGTACGGTAGAATTTAAGTTTAGTGAAATAAACACGAGTTTGACACGTTATTTTTCGCCGCTACCATTTGTTCCTAATAATTCAAAATCTGTATCTGATCGAGCAGAACTCATACTCCAAATACAGTCAAGAGCGTTATCTGAAAGATTAAAACTTACGGGACTTAATGCC
>JAISRA010000022.1 GCA_031273885.1 Endomicrobium sp. | reverse complement strand
TCTTTTTACCCCCAGCCCCGAACTCAAAGAAAGTCTGAAAGACATATCTTTTGAGGAAGAATAACAAAGACTGAGCTTCTTTGCAACTGTTTTACAAAAGACAAAGGATACGGTTCTGTTTTGCGTCCTTTGTCTTTTTGAACATATTCATGATTGCTTAGTGTTTTGATTTTATCGGATGTCTGTACTCTTTCTTTAAATCATCAAAAACAAGTGTTATTAACTATTCATATATTAAATTGTTTGATTTAGTTTGAAAGAGGAAAAATTACGGATTAAGTTTAACATCGGCAACAATGCTCAACCCGAATGTTATTTTATTGGTTTGCATCTTTTACGCCTACCACCTCGCCGTTATCGTCTTTGCCAATGTAGAGCGTACCTCCTTGAGCATTTGCAAAGCCGCATCTCCATTTCAGATATTCATCTGTAAGAACGGATTTGTATTTTATGTATTTTGAGATTAGGATATTTATTTTGATTTTATTTTTGTGGTTTTATCTAACTTCAAAGGTACTACGCTATTTTCTACTGAGCTGCTATCTTTTTCAGAAATTATTTGCTGCTTTTCTGTTTTCGGTAGTTCGACATAATAACAAGAACACGAAGTAGAATTTTCTCCGTAACAGCAAGTAAGTATTATACTTGCTATGGCAAAGAGTAAACTTATAAATGCTATCAATTTTGCAAAACAAAATGCTGTTTCACTGTTTTTCTGCTGAATGTGATAAGTTATTGAGAACAGGTTGTTCTGTAGTCTATTAATGTGAGCATTGGTAAAAAGAAAAAGATTATGCTTTGTTTCGTTAAATCCGTTATTATGCAATTCAATTAAACAAACATGATTAAATAGATAAGTCGCTTTAATAGCACGCTCATATTCTTTTTTCTTTGTTATTAATTGATTTTCGTCTTTAAAGTTTAAATTATCATAACTATTGTATAGACATTCTATTTTAGGACGTAACCTATCGTTATAAAAAGTTGCCATATTTATAGCATCTTTATTAAATTCAGGCGATTGTATCTCTATTATTATGTTATCCATCAATTTTTACTTTTGTATTAAACATTTTATTTATTCTATTATTAAAACTGCTTGTCCAATCTGTTCTTTTGTTCTTCATAAACAAGTGGGCTATAGTTCTGTTGACATTTATCTCGTCAATTTTTTTAAACATATCATTCCAATCATCTGGAGCCGTTGCCCCTGAAGCAAATAAAATTGTTTTATCGCCTTTATCTTTTATGAAGTTATTATAAAAAGCAATGCCATCATTATTATTGCCTGTATTTCCAACTAAAAGATAATCAATTACAAAACCGATAATATTTTGGTCTTGTAATATTGTTTCTATTTGCTTTTTATTTCCGTCTCTATCTGTATTGTTAAAATATGCTTTTATATAACCAGATAAATCGGAAAAAGCCTTGTCATCGTTTGGAATAACTTCAAAAGACAGTCTTTCCAACCCAGATTTGATTTTGTGAAAATCGTCAATATTGTCTTCTATTACAACAATTGTTTTTTGATTACGAGTATCCATATTTTAAATATATTTAATTTTTTACACTTAATGGTATCCATACTTTATATAAGTCTGTATTTATTTCTATATGTAAATTATTCTGTTTGAACTCTTTAATTGTTGCTAAACAGTTATATGCTAAATTTAATCCTTTTGCACCTTGTTTTCTGCTACGAATAATTGCGTTACGTTTTTTTTCTTCTTTTTTATCCTTCACGTTGTGATTATTTATTATACCTAAAAAAATTATGCCATTATCAATTTTAGTTTCAAAAGAAATTTTGAGTTTGTCTTCTCTTGTGATTTTTTGTTGTTGTTCAAAAATCACATATTTTCGTATATTGTAGATTGTTTCAAATACAATCTCATCTATCAAAACATCACTATATAAAACAGTAGTATCTTTATCAATATCTATTTTGGGACTAAAATCCACTCTGGACTTATCTGTTTGATATGCCCATGTAGGCATATCAAAGTTGAGAATATGTAACCAATTTCTGGCAAACTTATCTATAAAAGTTTTTACATCAGACTCTGAATTAATTAATTGTTCTTTAGAGCTAAATTCGGAAATTAACCTTATCTTATTAGTGAAATAATTAGAAGCGGCAACGAATTCGTTAATTACGTTCTGTGTATTTTTTTTCTTAATATTAGGAATTAATAATTTTATTTTATTAAAATTATTTGTGAAAATAGAATCATAAACATCTTCGTTATGTGTCAGTGATAATCTAAAATCATTGTCTCGCTCATTTGCTACATACGCACTAAAACTATCATTTCTTAAATGCCGCTCCACAAATTTCCCTATATCATCGCGCAGCAACAAAAGAAATCGTATGCGTTTGGGGTCAAAGCGTTTATGCAAATCTTTACATTTTCCTTTCTCGTAACTTGGACATTCTTTTCCATCGTCCAATCTGCATTTATAAAACCCTAAAACTGCATTCGGATAACTGCGATATGTCTCATTGCGTTTAAAATCCAATAATAATTCCTTCACATTTTTGGTAATTTTTTTATCATCATTGGCTGCTGTTTCGATAGCATTGTTGAGTTTTTTTATAAACTTTTCTCTAATGCTTAATGGAATATCTTCTGAACAGGATTTAGAATTATCCAAATTTTTATACTGTTCAAGTTTTTCTGAGAGTTTACCTTTTTCAACAATTTCATCAATATATTTTTCTATTGTTTTTTTGTACTCTTCATCTCTTTTTATATCAGCAATTCTCAAAAATAGCAAATTATTATATTTATGGTCGAATATGCAACTTGTTTCTATTTTATCTTCATTTATCTTAATCTCTTTATCGGAATAATATTTTTCAAGATTTGAAGATAAATATTTATCGTCTTTGTAAATCAATTCAATCAATGACGAGGGTTTTCTGCTGTTCTTTTCCTTTATTCCTTGATACAAATCAAAAACAATACTATTCTCGTCGGTTAAAGGCATTTCAAGTTTATCTTCTTTTGGATTCAGACAATATTGTGAAATCGTATATAAATCGTCTTCGGAAATATTTTTTTCCTGTTTGTCGCGGTCTTTGTAGCGAACGGTAAAAAATGATCCGCCATTTTTACATTCATTTTCGTTTATGCCAAGTATTTCTGCAAGATACTTTAAAATAATTTCTGTTTTCTCGTTAATACCTTTTTTGTCTGCTGTTTGCTTTTCATTTTTATCATTTTCAAGTAATATTTTGAGATATACGGTTTTGTAAAAAGCAGATTTAAGTTTTTCGTCTTCTTGCATCACATTTTCATCATATTTAGACAACATTAGATCTAACGATTGC
>JAISRA010000054.1 GCA_031273885.1 Endomicrobium sp. | reverse complement strand
CTTCCCCTCCTCCTTTTATCACATTGCTTATAAAGTATCCGCTTAGCTCTCCTAACACTGTTTTCTTGCCTTCTTCGCTCATATTATTTATCAATCCTATTTCTGCCAGTTTCTCTCCTTGCTCCTTTACAGATAAAACGTCCAACGTCCTTGCCACTTCTTTCTGATTGGCGTTTAATCCTTTTATTCCAGCAAAATTTGTTCCCACTGAGACTTCCGAGTCTTTTTCTCTTCCAGCCGAGACTTCCGAGTCTTTTTCTCTTCCAGCCGAGACTTCCGAATCTTTTTCTGTTCCTGTCGAGACTTTTACCGTCAATACTATACTATTACTACCATATATTAATTCGTAATTTGGATTTTTGCTTGTGCTGCTAAAAACCACTCTTCCAAATTTACCTATACAATCTTTTTCGTAGTTTATCAACCTATACGCTCTCAGCTCATTATCCGCTCCTGTTTCACTCATATCTATATTTAATGTACTCCCTATACCCAAAATTACATCCTCAGTTACGTATAAATAATTGTTGATTTCTCTTTTTTCTATACCTATTGTCCACGTACCTGATTGTATATAACTACCCAATATTGATATCGCCTCTTCCATCCCAAAACCCGTATTAAACACTCCGTTGCTCTCTATCGTTAAATCTCCGTATATTGCCATCCGCGTATTTGCTTCTAAGTTAAACGTGCTGCTGTCTCCTATTTTTAAATCTCCTATTCTAGATATTTCCACGCCGCTTAAGTAAAACTCACAACTATCTTCTATATTTATATTGCATCCTGTTGCCATTATTGCGTCTTTCATATTTACGCGCCCGGCCCCGTTAAAGGTTATTGTACCTGCTCCATACATATATATTCCATTTGATTGTCCATTTGCTTTGTTTCCGACAAATTCGCTTATTTTATTTTCATTTGTAGTTATTGTTAACTTACCTTCTCTTCCTATGTATATCCCGCCTCCCTTTTCTGTCGCTATATTATCTCTAAACCTTACATTTGTTAGTTTTACTATCCTTCCGCATTGTATACACAATGCTCCTCCATTTTGTGCTTTATTGCCGGTGAACTCCACCACCTTGCTGTCTTTAAAGATTATTTGCCCGGAAGAGCAAGCTACCGCTCCGCCATTTCCCATTGATGAGGTATTATTTGAAAATATTAAACTTGCTCCGTTGATAGTTAGAGTTGATTTTAGAAGGGACATCGCTCCGCCATCACCATGACTTGCGACATTATTTGAAAATATTATATTTGAACTACTAAAACTTATACTTGAATTGCTGCAATACAGTGCTCCGCCATTTCGTGCTTTATTGCCGGTGAACTCCACCGCCTTGCCGTCTTTAAAGATTATTTGCCCGGAAGAGCAAGCTACCGCTCCGCCATCACCATGACTTGCGACATTATTTGAAAATATTATATTTGAACTACTAAAACTTATACTTGAATTGCTGCAATACAGTGCTCCGCCATTTCCTATTGATGAGGTATTACTTGAAAATGTTATATTTGAACTACTAAAACTTATACTTGAATTGCTACAATACAGTGCTCCGCCATACTGCAATGTTTTATTATTTAAAAACGTTAAATTTGAGCCGTCAATATTTAAACTTACTTCCTCACAATATATTGCTCCACCGGTGCTTGCTTGATTACTTAAAAACGTTAAGGTTGAAGCATTAATAGTTACAGTTGTTTTTAGACAACAAGCTAGCACTCCGCCACGCTCGCTCATATTGTTGTTTGAAAGCTCCATTTTAGAATTATTAATATTTAAACTTGATTTTGCAGAAAAAAACATTGTTCCATAACTGGGTATCACATTATTTGAAATCTTTATCTCTGAATCGTCAAAACTTACACTTGATTCAGCACAATTAATCAAGTATCCAAAGTTTTCCATTGTTAACTTTCCGGTTATTTTTAAGGTCTTACCACCTCTAAGTCTAAAAGCATCATTTTCATTACCATCCAAATTGAAACCTCCGCCGATCACTGTTTTACCGCCAGCGCCTACGTTACAGGTTCCCTCTGACTTAATGTGATCCGCCACTATTATAGTTTGTTCCTCTCTTGAACTTATAGCAGCATTAAACTCAGAAAAATTCGAAACTCTTACTTCTTTCGCCCACACTACCTCTTTAACACCCGCAAGCATCATCATAATTAATATTAACATTAATACTTTCTTCATTCTTGTACCCTTTTTTATTCTTTAAAATTAAAAAATACAATGTCTTTTGACATTTGATTCCTTTCTATATTCGGTATGTTCTGATTATTTGCGTCTGATAAGATTTTAAAGATCCGGCGCTTAGATCATAAAAGCAGGATGCATCTCTTGAACGTTAGTTACCCATGGTTCTAGTATATCTGAAAATAAAGTTAGTGATTTTATTGTTTTGGGTTGATTACATAAAGATTGTTGCACTACTGATTTGTAATAACGCACTGTGATATTCTTTTGACTTGCTTGCGGATTGTTTTGTTTTATTTGGAATATTGAAAAAATCAGACCCTTTAAAAAAAGACCTCTTATCTTAATTTTTTCTTTTTCCTTTCTCATTAGATGCTTCTCTTCCCTAAAGTTTTTAAACATTTTTTATGTTAGACATAAGGATAAAGCCGCGCATAGGATGTTGTAATAGGGTAGCATATTTTAATCAAGTTTGTTTATCAATGTTCCTTTTTTTCTATGATAATTTTCATGGAAAGTTACAGAGCGGCCACAGTTATATTTTCTTGTATCTGTTGACTGGCAAATGTTGATTGTAAAATGTATGATTATATGGTACTATCCTTACGATTTATTCTTAAATTAAGATGATCTTTCAATCGTTTTAAGCTGAGGTGGTGGAACGGCAGACACGCAGGTCTCAGAAGCCTGTCCCCGAAAGGGCGGTGCGGGTTCAAATCCCGCCCTCAGCAATAATATGTTCAGCCTTATTGTTATTCAATTTTATTTTGCCTGGCACATTTTTTCTTTAGCTTTCCAATAATTTCTAAAATATAAACATAAATCTATCAAAATTAATACAAAATTGACAAGATATAATAAAATGACATAATCACAGTTGTAAAATATTTTATGCAATATTCCGCATATATACCCAAACAAAGCAACTAATACAAATATCAAGCTCTTGCCGGCATTGCTTTGTGATTTATATGATTTGTATATTGCAAAAGGCCATGCTATTCCCCAGCAAATCATCATTAAAATCTCATAAATACTCATTTCCAGCCCCCTATAAACTTACTGCTAAATACTGTTGATTGTAAATTAAAAATACCTGTTGAAGAAATAGAAAATTTATCATTTATTCCTTACAATGTACGATAATGCTTACAGCTGTGTTTTTTTCCCGTCAAATAACTTTTATTGCGCCTTTTGCCGCATAACAGATCAAGTTCGTTTTGTGTAAAAAAACACCACAAAATTTGCCGGATTAATAAGGTTATCAAAGTTGTTACTTCTGATTAATTGTATAAAGATTGTTGTAGCAGTTTTACTGACTTGCAACGCATTCTCTGAAATTCCTTTGACTTTCTTGCGGATCGGCATGCTATAGATGGAGCTGTGAAAAACCATTCCGTTGAAAAAAAATGTTTCATGAAATTTTCAAACAATTTTTCTACATGAATTCACGATGAAAATATATCGGCTATGCATAAAATTTTTCATACAATGCAAAAAATCTGTTGTTAATTTCAAATATTTCTCATAGTCCTGGTATTTTCATGCCGCCTGTAATTCTCTTGGCTTCTTCCGACATAACGCTTTGCGCTTTTTTACGGGCTTCTTCAAAAGCCCCCAATATAACTTTTTCTATATTCTCTTTCTTTTCATTGAGCAAGTCTTGAGAAATATTTAAACTTAAAAACTCATTTTTAGCATTTATTCGAATTTTTACCTCTTTATATTCAACATCTATAATATGAGCCTTTAATTTTTTGTCCATCTCGCTTATTTTACTTCTCATAGCCATCGCTTCTTTTGCCATCTTAAATAATTCCATCTTAAATTCCTTTTTATTATAGTTTTTTATCCTTTACTATCAAAATCCTTACAATAACAGAAAGAACAGCCCATATTGCTATCAACACCCACCCTAAAACAATAATCTGTTTACAAATGGCATATACTCCGATTACTCCGGATATAGTTGATATTAAAAATATATTCTTGTACAAAATTACTTTTTTATCATGATTCATTGGTGCCCGCTTTTATTACTTCCGAAATCATAACGTTAAGATTATAACATAATTGACCAATTATGTACTATAAATTATACTGCATAATTAGCATTATTTTTCATAAAAACTAAAATCAAAGCGTATTTCCTCGTTAAAATATTTCTTACTTATAGGTGCAGGCTTCAATTTTATTTTTCTAATTCTATTTACTTTTCCAGTTTTCTTAAAGTGCCTGACATCACTTTCTCAAATCTATCATTTGTTTTTACAATAAGTTTTCCGTCTTCATCTATACCAAAGTTTTTCCCGATTGTTACACTACAGCCGTTGTCAATCGTTATCAAATCATTCTTATATGCAATTTTGTCATTGTATTCCTCGAGAAATTGTTTAAATCCGTTTTTTTGAAAATCAAGATACAGTTTTTCAAATTCGATTAAAAATACAGCCATAAATTCAGCTCTATTTACTTCTGTTCTTAAAATATCTTTCAAAGAAATTGCAGTATCTTTTAAATCTTCAGGTAATTCATTGTTGATATTTATGCCTATTCCCGAGACAATCCAATTCGTTATGCCTTGTTCTGCAGATATTTCAACTATAATACCCGCAATCTTTTTCCCGTATATAATCACATCGTTAGGCCATTTTATTTGGGAGCTTACTTTATAATTTCTTTCAAGAATTCTATTTAAAGCAATGCTTAATAACAATGTTAACTTGGAAACCTCATCAGGACGTATTAAAGGCTTTAAAAGCATTGAAAACCACAAACCGCCGACATCTGAATTCCATGTTCTATTAATACGTCCGTAACCTTTAGTTTGTCTTTCCGAAACAATTACAATGCCTTCGTCAAAACCTTTTTCTGCTAATTTCTTAACAGCCGTCTGCGTTGAGGCAATTTCTTTGTAACACTTTAT
>JAISRA010000050.1 GCA_031273885.1 Endomicrobium sp. | reverse complement strand
ATTTCATATCTCTTCTTTTCTCTTGATACTTCCTTTTGTCCTAAATAGGTATATAATGTTCCCTCTGTAATTACAGCCATGGTTGTATTGTCAGGATAGATAGCTATAGGATAAAAAGCCGTGCTAAATCTTTTTGCTATAATATTTGCCTTTATTAATTCCATCTGTCCTTTTAGTGTTCCATAGGCGCTTCCATGTGCCATTGATAGAATTGCCTTTTCGGCATATTCCACATTGTTAGGAGTTAAATTAAGAGAGGTATAGATAACATCTCTGCTGAATGCCTCTAGATAGGTATTGTGTGGAACTCTGGAGGATATAGATATGGTATTGGTCAATGAAGAGGGGACGAGGACTGTATTTGTTTCTTTTTTTAGAAGACATATTGCTAATAGAAATGTTGTGAAAAAAGAGATAATAGCTATAGCAATACTTATATTCCTCTGTATAATTAAAATATCATTCTTTTTATCAGAAAAGTCTTTTCTCATGGTTTCTAAAGAAATATTCTTATGAAGGACGGAGGAAGGGAAGATAATTTGAAAAACCAGCTGGGGAAGTACCAATATATCAGGTGGGTTACACTGTAGCCTTTGTTTGTGGGATTTAGTTTTTTGTATAAAATAAGAGCTATTATTCCGCCTAAAACTCCCTTATTGGTATGTCCTATATTAACTCCCACAATAATAGGAAACAATAGCATCCCTAATTCTAAATAGGTAAAAAACAAAATCCTTTCTGGCTCGTCAAGACTTCTGGGTATTAAGAAAGCTGATAGATCTCTCATTGCTTTTGTATATGTTTTTACTAATGAAATGAAATAAGTAAAATATTCTCTATAGGATTTCTTTAGAACAAAAGCAAAGCTGATACTGTTGAATCAACTATATAGCTCACACTTCCAACCCCTATAGAAACTCCAAGAAAAGATAAGATTGCTGCTGGATTAAATTTTACAACACAACCAATTAATCCTATTGTTCCACTCACAAGAGCTACTATCTTCCCACCAACTCCTCCCACAATACCAGTGAGCTTATCATATGCTCCCTGCAATTCAGCTCCATCTGTGCCTGCAAAGGACAAATCTGTAAGGATAACCAATAAGACTATCACATAAAGAGCAACATAATTTCTTCTAACTTTCATAAGTATAAAAAGTATTTAATAAAAAAAGACTTATACAAGTCACAAAATTAAGTAAAAAATCTTCGTTTTTTGATTTATACTATTGGTTTTATTCCGTAGTAACTTTTCAAAAACAAAAATATTGATTTTACTTGCTTTATTTAACTTACAAAAAATAAATTTTATTTGTTGACTTTACTTTTTGACGTTTTATCATTCATAAGCATAAAACGAAGGTTTTCTGCACTACCTTTAAAAGCATTTTAAAAACAACAACCTGTTATTGTTTATTAAAGAGTCTAATAAGAAGTTTAATAGACGTTTTTTTAGGGGTGTTTTGTCCTAGAAAATAGGCACTTTTTTTCAAAATTACTACGGAATAAAACCTAGTCTTCTACGGAACAAAACCTATAGTACTACGGAACAAAACCAATACCGATAATACTAAATAAAAACACTACGGAATAAAACCAATACCGATAATACTGAAGATATTGAAAAATAGTACTACGGAATAAAACCTATAGTCTACATATTATCTACGGAATAAAACCTATATCAAAAACTCGTGCAAAAAACAAAATGCGAAAATTTTTTATTTTTTATAGTTTTTGCACAATTTTTTTTAATTATAAAAAATGTTTTATATAATATAAACACGTTTATATTTAAAATATGTTTAAACTATAAAAAATAATATAAATATTTTTGTTTTTATAATATTATTAATATTTAAAACAAATTAAAAAAAAACTTGATTTATTTTTTTTATAATATATTTTAATTCAAAAACATATTATTAATTTAATATAATTTTAAATAAAAAGAATGAGAGTGGTAATTTTTAATTTAAAGGGTGGGCAAGGTAAAACAAGTTTGGCAATCAATCTTGCTTTGACTTTGAATGCAGGTGTTGTTACCAATGACGTCTATAGTCCATTGGAAAAGATTTTATCCGATAACCAATTTCTAAAAATCGGTATGGATGAAGAGTATCCTGAAATCGTTGAAGACAATATGCTTGTCATATATGATTTAGGTGGGTGGATTGACAGAAGAAGTATTAAATTATTTAAAGCTGCTGACTTAATCATAATACCAGTTATAAATGATTTTATAAATAATCAGGTATCCATAAATACCATAGAAGAAGTTCGTAAACACAGTGACAAAATCTTAATTGTTGCCAACAGAACAGAAAAGAATGATTATCTTGAAATAAAATCTATAATGGATGGTTTCTATAAAAATGATAAGTATCCCATTTTAGAAATTAAAAAGACTACAGCCTTTTCAAAAATATTTGAAAAAGGTAAAAGCATAAACAATATAATTGCTGAAGACAAGCTTTTGGCTTTCTCCTATAGGGAAGTTCAAAGACAAATGCAAAGTATTGTTGATTTTATTAAAAATATTTAGGAGTTACTATGACTGATTTAAGCAGATATAAGAAAGAAAGCAAAGGAGTATTCTCCAGTGAGAGCGTTGACTTAACAAATGTCGTTAAAGTCACAAAAAAGACTGGCAGACCCACCATGCACAAGGATGGTAAAAAACTTGTAAAATTGGTACAAATGTACTTTACCCAAGAAGAATATGATAAGCTTTTTGAACTAGCTGATGGCGTTCCAATGTCCGCCTTCATAAGAAGAAGGATAAAAAAGGATTACAATCTGACCGATGGTAATAGTAAATAATAAAAATTATAATGATACTATTATGTAATAGTATAGTAATAATTAATAATACATAAATAACATAAATATTGATTATGGCTAAAGAGAAAAAATATAACGAATACCAAAAGAATAATTTCTATGTAGGAGATCTGTTTTCTGATTTTGATAAACTTTATGTAAAAGACAAAGATAAATACTCCAATACAATAGAATTGTATGACCTTGTGCCGAAGTATTACTTTGGCGAACAGGACGAACTAAGGGTCAATGGACTATTAAAAATCCTAACCAGAACTTTTGTCTACAAAAAGAAAGAACTTGATGTTGAAATTTCTCCGGCCAATATCCTTCAAAAGGATGGAAATACAAAATCATTTTATCCGTCCTTTAGAGAGGAAGTAGTGGAGGATGCTCTGAGAAAATTTGCCATAGATAATAGAGATAAAATGGAAACTCTTGATGATCTTATTTCTATTAGATTTACTTTATATGAACTGTGGAAAGAATTAAAAAATAATAATCACGAATATAATTATCAACAAATAAAAGAAAGTCTAGAAATACTATCTAAAACAAACATAAAAGTTAAACACACTGGTAAAAGGGGAAGAGTTGAAATGGTGGGTAATATGTTCGAGGGCTATGGAGTAGCTGACGAGAATGAAACAATGGAGGAGAATGCAAGTGAGGAATATGGTAGAAATATCACATACTTTGTTCGCTTTAGCTATCTTGTGACAAAAAGTATAAAAGATAAAACCTGGAGACTTATTAATTATAAGCAATGTATGTCCTACAAAAGAGCAATAAGCAAATATTTACACAAAAGAATATCCCATCTATTCCTAAATGGAACTCCTGAAATACCATATAATATATTACTATCAACACTATTCAGGGACGGAGGCTTTACTCTGAGTAATGTCATGTATGAAAACATTAGAAAACTTAAAAATAGCCTGGAAGAAATGATAACTATTGGTAGTATAGACAGATATGACCTAGAATACAAAATGGTCGAAGGCAAACCAAGAAAAGTTGAAGATGTCAAGATCAGGCTATGGATAAGCGATAATTTCTGCAGAGACATAAAAAGAGGATTTCTGCCCTTTAGGAATGAACAAAGTGAACAGAAGATGTTAGAGTGGAATAATAATGATCATCCTAAAATAGGTAATAGTATTTCGAATAATATAAAAGATACAGATAAAATTGATTTGAATAAAAACAATACCAATACTGTTTTAGTTGATATGGATAAAAACAATATCAATAATATTCAAAAAGAACAGAAAGATAAACAAATGGGAGTAAAAGAAGAGAAAAAAACAAATGAGAAAAATAAAGAAATAGAGAGGATAAAAGAAGAAGAAAAAAACATAGAAAACGAGAGACAAGAGATTTTTACTCTTTTAAAAAGTATGGACAAAACCATTGAAAACAAAGAAATTGAAAAAATTATCAATAACAAAAATGAAGAAGAACTATTAGCCATAAAAAATAATATCGAAGTTGCCAAAAGCTATATCGATAAAAAGATTAAAGATAATGAAGATTACAGTTGTATAGCTATCCTAAAGAAATCCATAAAAGACAATTGGCAGTTTGACAGCAAAGAGAAAAGAGAACGAGAGTATAAAAAAGAGAAAGAAAATGAAATTAAGAATATATTACCGATAGATAACGGAATATATACTAAAGTTTTGAATAGGTTTGCAACTGAATTTGGAGCGTATGAATGCAAAAATCATTTTGATGTGCGTAGGGGATTTAGGATTTCTTTATATGATAATAGAATTATTTTTTTCTTTAACTATGTGGAGACTAAAATATTGTTGGACTATAGAATAAGAATGGAAAAGATAGCAAAGGAATTGTTTCCAGGTTTATCAGATATTGGCATCAAACAATTATGATTACAATTATTAATAATTTTAGAGATGGAGAAAGTATGAATAATAATCAAGATTTAAAAGAAAATAATCAAAATCTAAAGGAAGAAATATTAAAAGATATCATAAATGATGAAAGG
>JAISRA010000091.1 GCA_031273885.1 Endomicrobium sp. | reverse complement strand
CATTCACCATGTCTAATACAGATAAAAGAATAAAACACGTTACATATATCTATAAATCTCTGGGCAAATTTAAAGGAAATATTTGAAAACCTTGATAAATATTGTGGCTATAGCGAATACACAAATAATCTAGTCTATATAAAACACCTGAAAAAACTTGAGAATAATGGAGTGGACGAGGAGGTGGCATAAGTGCAATAATTGTTATTCAATCCCAACTAATAAAAAATCTCTTGACAATATTTAAACTTAAAAATATCATCTTTTTCATATATTTTGTCAAATAATTCTAATTATTTATGAAAGATAAAGATAAAAGAATAAATAGAGTAAAAAAGAGCATTAAAACAACTTTTTTTGATGGTAAAGATGATATTGATGTAAAAAACATGCGAACGATATTAGTCAAAATACAAACTAATGGGAAGTATGGCGGAGTTAATGAGAATACACTAAAAAGATTAGATATATTGATGGAAGATGCTGACAATAAAAGAAGGGAAGTGCTAAAAGAATTGTATGAATTATTTAAAAAAGATCCGTTGGAATTAATAGAACTTGGAGCTAATGTTGTTAATATCGAAGAGGGTGTTAAAAAAGGTAGAATAGAACTAGAAAAAGTTGACGAAAACACAATATCCGGTGGAGATCTGTTTGTATGTAAAGAATGTAAAGAACCTGAAAAAGTTTATAGAGCAGCTATTAAAGATAAAGATGGAAACCCTGTTAGGGATAAAGGTGGGAATATTAGGTATGATTATTTTTCCTGTTGTGAAAATCTAGAACATACAAAAAAATCAATAAAACTAAAATTTGATGAAAATACTAATAAAAAAAACAACATAAAAAATGTTAAAAGTATACCTAAAATTAGTAACTTTAGCAGTAATGCTATGTATGGTAAATTATTTACAGAGTATGCAAAAGGTAAACCATTTAAGGATTATGCCAGTGCAAATATATATGAATCCATCTTATTTGGTGTAGCAAAGGAAGTATGTAGTTTTCTTGATAAATATTACAAGATAAAAACCGATATTGTCGATACAGCTGAAACAAATAAAAGATACTATAATAAAATAGAAAAACAAACAGAACAAATAGAAGATCAAATAGAACAAACAGAAAAACAAATTGAAGAAATAGAGAAACAAATTGAAAAAACAGAAAAACAAATGGAAGAATTAAAACAATTAGAAAAACATCGGGAAAAATTAGAACAATTAAAAAAGTTAAAGCCAATAACAAAAATAGGACTACATGATAAACACATTACAAAAGAAGATATAGATGAATACAACTTGACGATCTCAGAATTAAATATGATTATAAACGAATTTAATCAACAAAGCTCTGAAGAACTTGAATTGTTTAAAAGAATGAAAGGTTTTCCTAGTTTTCCACTTGTCGAAAGGGAAGAAACTACAGTATCTGAAAATGAAATTTATAAAAAATTAGACAATATAATAGATATACACAAAGAAAAAGCAAAAGAATTTTGGAATAACATAAGTCAAGAACAAATGGAAACAATGATACAACATTTTGATAGAAGTAAAGTTATGAATAAGGTGATAAAATTACTTAAATACCACTATAAAATAAAAATAGCTAAAGTATTTTATGGAGATGTAAAAAATATAAAAGATAAAAAAGAAAGAGCTAACTATTATGAAAAATTAAATAGATGTTTAGATGAAAGAGTGAGAAAAGAAGAATTCTATAATGGTATAAAACAGAAAGAAATAGAACTAATTCTACATTGTTCCAATAGAGAAAAAAATATTATTGAAATTACCAACAGAAATGATGTTGAGTGTGAAGAAGTAAAAATTCCAGATAAAGTACTATGTTTATTTTATGGAGATAAATCACAGAACTTTGAATTCATCCTGAATAAAATTGATAAAAAGATAAAGAGAATAAAAGATAATCTAAAAGATGGAAATATACAAAGTAAAATAGCTTTAATAAATAATATATTTTTAAATGATATATCAAAAAAAGATAATTCTGTCCTTGAATATTTAAGACAAAATTTTAATGAATTTATAAAGGCAAAGAATAAAGTTAATACTTTAGATAAATATGAAAAAATAAAAAAAGAATTACATGAAAAATCAGATAAACAAAATAAACAAAATAAAAAAGACAGAAAAATAGCAATAAATGAACTAATAAATGAATATTCAAAAGAAATAAATGAATGTTGGAGTGATACAGTTGAATTTATTAAAAATGAACTTATCAAACATAAAATAAACAATAAAAGTAATACAGACGAACCACAAAATTTTTCTTTTACTTTAAATAAAATAAATAAAAAAATAAGAAAAATAGAAAAAGGGCTAAAAGAAGATGATACCCAAAGTAAAAAGGCTTTGTTGGAGTGGTATGTTGCAAAAAGTAATTTAGTTTTTGAATATCTTAGACAAAATGATTTTGGTGAGTTTACAAGGGCAAGAAGTGAATTTAATAAATTTAATTCAATAGGCAAAGGTCTTATAGGTAAAAGTAAAGATATAGGTAAAACTTTTGAAATTACTGGTTTTTCAAAATCAAAAAAATCCGCTATACTGATTCAAGAATCAAATAATAGGAACAAATTAAATAGTAAAAATAAATTAGACAATAATGATAATGAATCAAAAAAATATATCTATTCATTAGCTTTTAATGTACTCAAAGACACTAATAAAAAATTAAAAGGTAAAAATAAATCTGACATAGGTGAATTTAAAATAGTTGAAGGTGCTGGAAATTTCAAAGGTTATGTAAAAGAGAGTAATGAAAGCAGTGATAATAAAAAAAAGTCCACACAAAAAGAAAAAAGTACTAACAATAGTATAATTGAATTTGATGTGGAAGAATATATGGAAAATCTAGGAGAAGAAATGGATGATGGTAATGAGAATAATAGTAAAGATAGAGATAGAGATAGAGATAAAGCTAAAAACAAAAATAAAGAAAAAAATGAAGTAGTCACACTAAAAAACCTACAAATAAATACAAAGGGAGCTTTTATATTACCACTTGCACTCGGTAAAAGACTTGGTCGTGAGTATTTTTATAATGACACCTACAATTTTGAGAACAGGGGAATAACCCTAAATAATGCCAGAATAATTAAAAAGGATGGAGATTATTCTGTGGCAATTACTTTTACAAAGTTAAAGGGAAATGATAATAAAAATTTTAATAATGAATATGAACATATAATTGGTGTGGATAGAGGAGAAAAAATTCCAGTGGTCATAACAATCACTGATTTAGATGGCAAAAGAATAGAAACTATTATACCAGAAGCTTGTAAAAGTTATTATATTGAACAAAAACTTATACAACAACAAAAGGGTGAACAACAATCAAAGAAGGCAAAATATAATAAAAATTTAATTTCAAAAGCAAAAAATCTAGCGGATTCTATGGTGGAAAAGGTTGCTATTGAATTACTGTATTATTCAACAAAATATAAAGGACTAATTGTATTGGAAGGATTATCAAGAGGTTTTGGTAGAGGTGGAAAACGTACAAAAATGTCTGATAAACAGTACACAAAAATTGAAGATTATCTGAAGCGAAAATTGAAAGAAAATGGAATTCTGGCTGGAGATGTTATAAACAACACTCGTAGTGGTCTATTGGGAAAAGTTATAGCAGAACACACCTCAACAACCTGTTCTAGCTGTGGCTTTGTCTATAAAAAAGAAGATATGAAACAATGTATAAATGATTTAAATTTAAGAGATAAAAGCGATAATAATAGTAGTAGTAGTAGTGAAGTTTGGTGGACAAAACTCGGCGGTAAAGATATTTCTCTTGATGTTATCTATGGTGGTTATGATAAAAAACAAAAAGAATCTAATGAGCTTGAAGCAAATCAAATTATCATTAACCTTCTAAAGGGCAAGAATCCAGAAGAATTAACTGAAGTGGAACAAAAAAGATTAATAAATATATTACACAAAGCACTTAGCCCACGTAAAACACAAGAATCTTATATTTGTCCAATATGTGGACATGAAGAAAATGCAGATGAACAGGCAAGTTTAAATATTGCTCGCAGATGGATTTTTGAAAAGGAAGGAGAAGTTAATGCCATGAAAGATGGAAGTTATAGTAAAAATAAAGATACAAAATATAAATCATCACCAGAAAGAGAAGAGGGCAAGAAAAAAGATAAGTCCAGTGATGGGGACAATAATCTTAAATATGACAGAAAAGATGATGAAAAAACTTCAATTTCGTACGCAAAATCTTGGGAAAAATTTTATCAAAGAAAAAGTAAGGAAAAATGGAATGAAAATAAATCACAAGCTAATTTGCAAAGTAAACTACAAAATAGTAAAATAACCGATACTAGCGGAGAATAATTAGAATAATCAATAAACTAAAAACAATCAATATTAATAAAAATGGAATCAAAACAACTAATACTATAAATCAAGAACATAATATTGATTTGATGGAAGGTTCAAAAAGCAGAGAATATTTTTCTCGCTGGAATAAAATAATAAAAAATACAAATTTCATATTTACAAAAAGAACAAAACATCCTCCGGAAGATGAAATAAATGCTCTAATGAGTTTATGTTATACCTTTTTATCATGCGAAATACATACATTTTGCAATATTGTTGCATTGGACCCATACATTGGTTTTTTACATAAGGAATATTATGGTAGACCATCACTAGTGTGTGATCTTATGGAAGCCTATAGACCATTTATAGATAAATTTATTTTAAATCTAATAAACCGCAAAGAAATTAAAAAAGAAGATTTTGAATTGCAACCAAATGGTATAGAATTTAAATTAAAATCTTTTGGACTTTTGATGGAAAAATGGAATAATTTTTTCAAAACTGATTTATTTTATTATGGAATTCTTGATAAAAAAATAACATTATACAAAATAATTGAAAATGATATAAGATTATTTACAAAATATCTAATTGGCGAAATTAATGAATTTAAGCAATTTACAATAAAAACATAAAACATAAAACATAAAACATATAAAATAATATGAGATTTTTAATCTGTTATGATGTTGTAGATGATAAATTAAGAGCTAAAATTGTTCGTATTCTTGAAAATTACGGGGAAAGAATCCAATATTCTGTCTTTGAATTTAATTTAAATCCAGCAAAAATTATTGAGATGAAACATAAATTAATTAAAGGAAAATTGTTAAATAGAAAACAAATGAGTTTTAGTGTATATCCAATCTGTGAGCATT
>JAISRA010000066.1 GCA_031273885.1 Endomicrobium sp. | reverse complement strand
TTCACCTTCCCCTTTTATCACATTGCTTATAAAATATCCGCTCAGTTCTCCTAACGCTGCTTTCTTGCCTTCTTCGCTCATATTATTTATCAATCCTATCTCTGCCAGTTTCTCTCCTTTCTCCTTTGAAGATAAAACATCCAATGTCCTTGCTACTTCTTTCTGATTAGCGTTTAATCCTTTTATTCCACCAAAATTTGTTCCCACTGAGACTTCTGAGTCTCTTTCTCTTTCAGCCGAGACTTTCGAGTCTCTTTCTCTTCCAGCCGAGACTTCCGAATCTTTTTCTGTTTCTGTCGAGCCTTTTACCGTCAATACTATACTATTATTACTATATGTTAATTCGTAATTTGGATTTTTGCTTGTGCTGCTAAAAACCACTCTTCCAAATTTACCTATACAACCTTTTTCGTAGTTTATCAACCTATACGCTCTCAACTCATTATCCGCTCCTGTTCCATTCATATCTATATTTAATGTACTCCCTGTACCCAAAATTACATCCTCATATACGGATAAATAATTGTCGATTTCTCTTTTTTCTATACCTATTGTCCACGTACCTGATTGTATATAACTACCCAATATTGATACCGCCTCTTCCATCCCAAAACCCGTATTAAACACTCCGTTGCTCTCTATCGTTAAATCTCCACATATTGCCATCCGCGTATTTGCTTCTAAGTTAAATGTGCTACTGTCTCCTATTTTTAAATTCTTTACCTTAGATATTTCCATGCCGCTTAAGTAAAACTCACAACTATCTTCTATATTTATATTGCATCCTGTTGCCATTATTGCGTCTTTCATATTTACGCGTCCGGTCCCGTTAAAGGTTATTGTACCTGCTCCATACATATATATTCCATTTGATTGTCTATTTGCTTTGTTTCCAGCAAATTCGCTTATTTTATTTTCATTTGTAGTTATTGTTAACTCACCTGTTTCTATGAATATCCCGCCTCCATTTCCTGTCGCTATATTATCTCTAAACGTTACATTTGTTAGTTTTACTATCCTTTCGCATTGTATACACAATGCTCCTCCATTTTGTGCTTTATTGCCGATGAACTCCACATCGCTGTCTTCAAAGATTAGTTGCCCGGAAGAGCAATTTACCGCTCCGCCATATCTACTTGAGATATTATTTTCAAATATTAAGCTTGATCCGGTGATAGTTGTAATCGATCCTAAAAAGCCTATCGCTCCGCCAGGCAAGCTTGAGCGGTTACTTGAAAACGCCACTTTTACTCTATCGATATTCACAGTTGATTCTAGAGAGCCTATCGCTCCGCCAAGGTTACTTGAGATATTATTTTTAAATGTTAAACTTGATCCAGTGATAGTTGTAGTTGATCGTAAAAAGTACATCGCTCCTCCACGGCTTGAGATATTATTTTCAAATGTTAAACTTGATCCAGTGATAGTTAGCATTGCTCTTTCAAGCATTATTGCTCCGCCACCTTTTTCTTTGGCTATATTATTTTCAAATGTTAAACTTGATCCGGTGATAATTAGAGTTGATGTGTCAAGCATTATCGCTCCGCCATGCTGGCTAGTTGAGATATTATTTTCAAATGTTAAACTTGATTCGCTGATAGTTAGCATTGAGTCTAGAAGTGTTATCGCTCCGCCACGGCTACCTGAGATATTATTTTCAAATGTTAAACTTGATCCGGTGATAATTAGAGTTGATGTGTCCTCAAGCATTATTGCTCCGCCATTGCCATTTACGTTATTACTTGAAAATATTATATTTGAATTGCTAAAATTTACATTTGATTCAACAAAAAACATTGTTCCGTTATCCAGCAATGTCTTATTATTTAAAAACGTTAAACTTGAGTCGTCAATATTTAAACTTACTTTCTCACAATATATTGCTCCACCGATGCTTGCTTGATTATTTAAAAACGTTAAATTTGAGTCGTCAATATTTAAACTTACTTCATCACAATATATTGCTCCACCGGTGCTTGCTTGATTATTTAAAAACGTTAAGATTGAAGCGTTAATAGTTACAGTTGTTTCTAGACAAGCTAGCACTCCGCCCTGCACACTCATATTGTTGTTTGAAAGCTCCATTTGAGAATTATTAATATTTAAACTTGATTTTGTAGAAAAAAACATTGTTCCATAACTGGGTATTATATTACTTGAAATATTTATCTCTGAATCGTCAAAACTTACACTTGATTCAGCACAATTAATCACGTATCCAAAGTTTTCCATTGTTAACTTTCCGATTATTTTTAAGGTCTTACCCTCTCTAAGTCTAAAAGCATCATTTTTAGCACCACCATCCAAATTAAAACCTCCTCCGCTCACTGTTTTAGTGCCAGCGCCTACGTTACAGGTTCCCTTTAACTCAATGTGATCTGTCACTATTACAGTTTGTTCCTCTCCTGAACTTATAGCAGCATTAAACTCAGAAAAATCCGAAACGCTTACTTCTTGCCCCCACACTACCTCTTTAACACCTGCAAGCATCATCATAATTAATATCAGCATTAATACTTTCTTCATTCTTGTACCCTTTTTTATTCTTTAAAATTAAAAAACACAATGTCTTTCGACATTTGGTTTCTTTCTATATTCGGTATGTTCTGATTATTTGCGTTTGATAAGATTTTAAAGATCCGGTGCTTAGATCCTAAAAACAGGATGCATCTTTTGAACACTAGTTACACATGGTTTTAGTATATCTGAAAATAAAGTTAGTGATTTTATTGTTTTTGTTTGATTATAGCTATTCTTTGGGCTTGCTTGTGGATTGTTTTGTTCTATAGGAAATATTGAAAAAATTAGAGTCTTCAAAAAAAGACCTCTTATCTTAATTTTTTATTTTTCTTTTTTCATTAGATGTTTCTCTTCCAAAAAGTTTCTAAACATTTTTTATGTTAGACATAAGGATAAAACCTGCGTAAAATAGTGTATTTTAATCTGGTCTGTTTGTCAATGTTTGTTTTTTCTCTATGGTAAGTTCCCTGGAAAATTACAGAACGGCCAAGTTGTATTTTCTTGTATCCGTTGACTGGTCAATATTGATTGTAAAATGTATGATTATATGATACTATCCTTACGATTTACTCTTAAATTAAGATGAACTTTCAAGCGTTTTAAGCTGAGGTGGTGGAACGGCAGACACGCAGGTCTCAGAAGCCTGTCCCCGAAAGGGCGGTGCGGGTTCAAATCCCGCCCTCAGCATTATGAATAATCTGTTTTTTAATACGAAGCATTCATTTTTATAGCGTTCTTCCATCTAAAAATCTACAACATTTTGTTGCCGCAAACTACTGCAATTGTTTACTTTCGTACTTACAAATGTAAATGAAATGTTTAGATCCAAAGTTTGTGGCGTTTCATACATACACCCTAAATATAATAAAAAACTGTTTATATTGTATTTTAGTACAACTAATTAAGCTTTTCGTGAGTGCAATTTGCTCGTATAATGTCTCTATATATGTAGAAAGTCACCGGCTATATCCCATTGTCTTTCCTATCTGATTTCCCGCTAGAGACGGCAATTTAAAGTTTTTCCTAGAATTTTCAGACTCTTTCATATACTTTTTAGTCGCATCTAAAAAGTTAAACAATGAATTCATCTTCAGTTTAATTTCCCATTTAGGTATTTGCATTTCTTTCCTTTCATTTCTTCAATAAAATAGAGCAATAAACCGACAATTCCTTCGATTAACCCGACACATTCATTATTACTATCATATAATTCACTCAGTTTTTTTGTAATACAAATTATTACATCTAAATCAATTTCTTTTTCAGGAGAACAATACCAATTTAACAATGGCGCTAATATTTGCGAGGTTTTTTCTAACAGTTCTAACTTCTCTTTTTTCTTTGAGTTTTTTTCTAACGATTCTTTTAATTCACCTAAATGTTTATTCAAAGTAGGCAGATAGTGAAATGTGTCATCTTTGGTCACTTTCATTTAACCCTTCCTTATCTTTTTTCTCTTCATTATCTTCAATAGTTTTCCATAAACGGGATAAAAAGAGAAGCGTTTCATCTAAGGCAAATCTAATAGGAAAGTTACAATAAATGAAGGAAATCAAGTTTTTTATATCCTCTATTAAGTCACATTCAACTTCTTTACAAGTATCCTTGTATTGTCTTTTTAGCGTATTCAATGCTTCAATTATACGTCGCATATAATCAATTTCTATTTCTTTTTGAGAAATTGCTTTTTGCAAATGCTCCAATTCATTAAACAGTTTTTCCATATCCTCTCTAATTTTACTTTTGCTTATTTTCATTACTTTGTTCCTTCTTTTGTTCTTCTTTATCTTCGGGCACTTTATGCAGGTAGAATAAATGGCAAGCGATTTTTTTCTGTTTTTTCTTCTATCCGACAGTCGATTTCAGCTTTGTTAAATTGGTGTCTCTTTTTGATTTTTACTGAAGCTGGAAAATCGCTACATTCCATATATCTACGAACACTGACATCTGATAAATTCAAATATCTACAAACTTGTTCCATCGTCATTGTTTTTTTCAACGGGGTATTTTGAAATGCGCGCAAGCAGCATATTTGCAACAGTTCTTACTAACTCATTAATTTGATCGTTATTTAATGTAATTTTCCGAACTAGTCATTATTGTCAAAGCGTAGATTTCTTCCAATCCTTGTTGCGCTCTGAAAATCAATTTTACGAACGTATTTACTGATACTTGCAGGAGAAATGTTCATAATGGTCTGCATATCTGCAACAGTTAAGGTTTTTTTTGCTAGGGTTATTAATATTAACGGCTATAATTTAAGAAACCTTTGCTGCAGTTGGGCTTTTTTAAGTTGATATTTGAGCGTCATTTTTCTTATAATCTTTATCAGATGGTAGTCAGTTTCGAACCGCCAAGCTCTACATGCTGACTACCATCCTGTTATCAAAACATGGCGGTTTCTCAGGATGTCCATGTTTTGTTTTTTTATATTGGAAATACTTTAGCAGTAATTTTGAGAAGAACTTTTGATTATTCGGAATTCAAAACAGTTCTTACCAAATTTTATCCAAATGGAAAATAATTGTCAAGTATTAAAGGAGTTCAAGATGGGACTACCAAAAGATGTTGTAAAAAAGATTAAAAAAGTTGTTAGAGAATCCGGATATTCACAGCAGACCTTTGCCAAAAGATTTGGTTTGGCAGAATCAGCTATAAGCAGATGGGCGTCAGGAGAAAGGAATCCGTCATTAAATTCTTTAAAAAAAATAGCAAAAGCAACAAATAAGCCTCTTTCCTATTTCTTTGAAGCGGGTGATTTTACCATGGAGACGAATACCGACTGTAATTTAATCGCCAGAGAAAATCAAAATGTTAAAAATACCAAATTAAACGTAACAAAAAGCTGCCCTGTGGATTTCAAAAAAGATTTTGAGACTCTAAATGCTAGAGTTGACCTTGGATTTGAACTTCTAACAGTAAAACTTGATTTAGTTCTAGAAAGACTAAAGAAAAGAGAGTAAAACGAAAAAAACATTTGTATGTTTAGTCTTATTAAAAAAAGATAACAACTAAATAAAAAGCACTCTTCTCTTTTCTAAAACAATTTATAAAAGAGAGGAATGGATTAAAATATTACAAAACAAAAGAGCTTCTACTCTAAAGAGAGATGATACTATGTGGGAGTGATTTTTATGAAAATCGGTCCTAATGTTAAATATACCGGGCAGTTTAACGACTCTTCATTAGGGGTATAGCTCATCAGAGGTTTAGTCCGCCCTCAGCAATATATGTCCAGCCTTATTGTTATTCAATTTTATTTTGCTTGCCGCATTTTTTCTTTAGCTTTCCAATAATTTCTAAAATATAAACATAAATCCGTCAAAATTAATACAAAATTAATAAGATATAATAAAATGACGTAATCACAGTTGTAAAATATTTTATGCAATATTCCGCATATATATCCGAACAAAGCAATTAATACAAATATCAAGCTCTTGCCGGCATTGCTTTGTGATTTATATGATTTATATATTGCAAAAGGCCAAGCTGTTCCCCAGCAAATCATCATTAAAATCTCATAAATACTCATTCCATCATCCTATAAACTTACCGCTAAATGCCGTTGATTGTAAATTTAAAATATATGTTGAAGAAATAGAAAATTTATCATTGCAAAAGTGTTACAGATTCATTCCATTATTCCTTACAATGTATGAATAATGCTTACAGTTGTGTTTTTTACCGTCAAATAACTTTTATTGCACATTTTACCGCATAACAGAGCAAGTTCGTTTTGTGCAAAAAACACCACAAAATCTGCAGGATTAATAAGGTTATCAAAGTTGTTATTTCTGATTAACTGTATAAAGATTGTTGTAGCAGTTTTACTGACTTGCAACGCATTCTCTGAAATCCTTTTGTCTTTCTTGCTGATCGGCCTGCTATAGATGGAATTATGAAAAAACAATTTCGTTTAAAAAATGTTTCATGAAATTTTCAAGCATTTTTTTACATGAATTTCCGATGGTAATATATCGGCTATGCATAAAATTTTTCATACAATGCAAAAGATCTGTTGTTAATTCCAAATATTTCTCAAAGTCCGGGTATTTTCATGCCGCCTGTAATTCTCTTGGCTTCTTCCGACATAACGCCTTGCGCTTTTTTACACGCTTCTTCAAAAGCCCCTAATATAACTTTTTCTATATTCTCTTTCTTTTCATTGAGCAAGTCTTGGGGAATATTTAAACTTAAAAACTCGTTTTTAGCATTTATTCGAATTTTTACCCCTTTATATTCAACATCTATAATATGAGCTTTTAATTTTTTGTCCATCTCGTTTATTTTACTTCTCATAGCCATTGCTTCTTTCGCCATCTTAAATAATTCCATCTTAAATTCCTTTTATTATAGTTTTTTATCCTTTACTATCAAAATCCTTACAATAACAGCAAGAACAGCCCATATTGCTATCAACACCCACCCTAAAACAATAATTTGTTTACAAATGGCATATACTCCGATTACTCCCGATACAGTTGATATTAAAAATATATTCTTATACAAAATTACTTTTTTATCTTGGTTCATTGGCACCCGCTTTTATTACTTTCGAGATCATAATATTGAGATTATAACATAATTAGTCAATCTTGTACTATAAATTATACTGCATAATTATTCGTTATTTCTCATAAAAACTAAAATCAAAGCGTATTCCATCGTTAAACTATTTTCTACTTACAGGCGCAGGCTTCAATTTTATTTTTCTAATTCTGTTTACTTTTCCAGTTTTCTTAAAGTGCCTGACATCATTTTCTCAAATCCATTATTTGTTTTTACAATAAGTTTTCCGTCTTCATCTATACCAAAGTTTTTCCCAATTGTTACACTGCAGCAGTTATCAATTGTTATCAACTCATTCTTATAGGCAATTTTGTCATTATATTCCTTGAGAAATTGTGTAAATCCATTTTTTTGAAAATCAAGATACAGTTTTTCAAATTCGATTAAAAATACAGCCATAAATTCAGCCATATCGGTTTCTGTTCCTAAAATATCTTTCAAAGAAATTGCAGTATCTTTTAAATCTTCAGGCAATTCATTGTTGATGTTTATGCCTATTCCCGAGACAATCCAATTCGTTGCGCCTTGCTCTGCAGATATTTCAACTATAATACCCGCAATTTTTTTACCGTATATAATCACATCGTTAGGCCATTTTATTTGCGAGATTACCTTATAATTTCTTTCAAGAATTCTATTTAAAGCAATGCTTAATAACAATGTTAACTTGGGAACCTCATCAGGACGTATTAAAGGCTTTAAAAGCATTGAAAACCACAAACCGCCGACATTTGAATTCCATGTTCTATTAATACGCCCGTAACCTTTAGTTTGTCTTTCCGAAACAATTATAATGCCTTCGTCAAAACCTTTTTCTGCCAATTTCTTAACAGCCGTCTGCGTTGAGGCAATTTCTTTGTAACACTTTATCGTTTTGCATATACTAAGCTGCCTGCGTATATTTGCTTTTATCTCATATTCGTTAAAAAGACTTTTACCTTTCATAAGGGAATACCCTTGGGAAGAAAATTCAATCAGATGTCTTGCTTGTTTAATCCTTTGATTTGTTTGTGTAAACTGCGGTTTTTGGTATTCCAAGAACTTTTCTTATTTAATCCCCGGGAACATATTTATCCTTTAGAAAAAAAATTAAGAATATTCATTTTATACTATTGTGCTATTGTGATTTCTAAAGTAAAATCTAAAGCAGGGGAAGAATGTGTAAGCATCCCTATAGAAATTCTGTCTACATCAAGTTTTGCAAACTGTTTTGCAGTTTTAGGATTTACTCCGCCCGAGATTTCTATTTCAGGCTTATACTCTTTTGTGGAATTTTTCCT
>JAISRA010000107.1 GCA_031273885.1 Endomicrobium sp. | reverse complement strand
TTCCTAAAAATAAACCTGTTCCTATGGCACCACCAAGCGCAATAAACTGAATATGTCGATTTTTAAGTTTACGTTCTAAGGTGTTCTTCTGCGATTCTTTCATGATATATCGGCTCCAAGTTATAATTTAGTTTGTACATATTTGTACAATTAAAATAAAAATATAAAATACAAATTGCATGAAAATAATCTTACATGCATGTAGGAAATAATAAATTTTACAGACAATACTTCAGTTAAAAAGTTAAAAAATTGCACAAAATATGATTACACTACAATTGTATCTATATATATTATAATATAGCAAATATAGTAAAAATGGTTGCATTATATTTTTAAATTAGGTAGTATTTTTGTCAAAATAAAATAAGCACTAGCTTTGTCTATTATTCTGTAGGTAAGTCATTGATTTTTGTAGCTTTATTTGTAGTGATAACCTTAAGTATAAGTAGTATTGTCATATTATTTGATAGATTAAGAGGATATTATATTGGGTGTTGTTATTTTAGTGTTAACAGGTGTGCTCTTGTGCTAGTTCTCTATATAAAATATATATAAATTGATAAAATAAAGTTTCAGTTTTGCATTGATAGGGATAGTGGTAATATGGATAAGAACAAGTTGATTGCTGTGGTTGGTGTTTCTGAAAATCCGGATAAGTTTGGTTATCGTATTTTCACAGATTTGCTTAGTGCGGGTTTTAAAGTTGTTGCTATAGGTTTGCGTGGAGGAGAAGTTGCCGGTAAGATAGTATATAAAAAATTGAAAGATTTATCTGAAAAACCCGATATGATTTTAACTGTGATTTCTCCGGTCGGTACAGAGCAAGTAATTAATGATGCTATTGATCTTGGCATAAAAGAAGTTTGGATGCAGCCCGGGTCTACATCTGAATCAGCTGTAAAAAAGGCAAAAGCTGCCGGAATAAAAGTAACTGACCGTGGGTGTTTTATGGTTGCACACGGAGTTTGGTAATTATTTTTGACAAAGAATTTGTTTGAAAAAATAGAAATTAGCAAAAAAACTTATTGATTTGATGTGAGATGTGAATTGATATAAATACTTTTGTAATATATTCCTAAGGGAGGGAAAGTAAATGGATAAGAAATGTTTTAAAGCGGCATTTTTTGATATGGATGGAATTGTAGTTGATTCAATGCCATATCATTTTATTTCTTGGTTTGAAGCTTTAAGACCGTATGATGTGCGTGTAAGCCAACTTCTGGTTTTTGAGATGGAAGGTGCAAAGTGGGACGAAGTAATAGGGCTTGCGTTTAAACATGCAGGCAAACCATCATTGCCTCAGGAAACAATAGATGAAATACGTCAGAAAAGGTCAGAAATTTTTAAAAACTGTTTAAGGACTTTTGTTTTTACAGGGATTCCTGAATTTGTAAAAGCATTGAAAAGTCAAGGTGTTTTAGTTGGTCTTGTTACAGGATCTTCTTTAAAGGAAGCTCAGAACCTTTTACCAAAAGCTTTTTATAGTTTGTTTGACACTATTGTTGCCGGAGATATGGTCGAAAAAGCGAAACCTGATCCTGAACCATATTTAACTGCAGCAAAAAATTTAAATATTGCAACAAAAGATTGTGTGGTTGTAGAAAATGCTCCATACGGCATAAAAGCGGCAAAGGCTGCTGGAATGTTTTGTTGTGCTGTAGCTACAAGTTTATCTAAAGATTATCTTTCACAAGCAGATGAAAAATTTGACACTCATGAGGATTTATATAAATATTTTAAATAGTTAAATAAACAAAAATATGAAAGTATAAAAAGATATTCTTTAAAAGAAAGTAATAGTTCACGTTAGAGCCAGCAAAATAAAACGACTGGAGGTTTTAAATCTTTATTGTTGAAGTAAAGTGATAAATTTTAAAAAAGCGATTACTGTAAAGATTTAGTGGAAAATGTATGTGGGGTGTGTTAGTTATAGAGGTAAACTCTATCGTATTTTAATGTAATTAAAAGGAGTAAATAATATTTATGTTTTTACTATAGCATATTTTAAATATTCTTAACGAAGTGTGAAAATTAGGGCCGAATTTTAGAATAAACATAAATAACCCTAACATAGTAGTAAATTTATTTAAATTCTTTAATTGAATCGTCTATAAGTGAATGTAGTGTTTATGCCTTTAGTTAATGGCATATTAGTAAATATTCACCATAAAACTCGAAAATTTTGCCAAAATTTTAAAATAAACATAAATAACCCTATACATAATATATAAAATCAAAAAAATAACACAATACATAAAGTAGTAAATTCATTTAAGCAGATAAATTCTTTAATTAGATTTGCTGTAAGTAAATGTTTTTATATAATTTGACGATAGTGTGGCAAGCAGAGTTGTTTGCAATATTGTTACGTTTGTTATTAGCTACTATGGATAATATGCGGCTAAAACATATGTTTCACGTGAAACATAAAGGCAATATGTTAAGAGAAAAGTTGTGCATAATTGGAGTATTAAATGAGCAAAATAATCGCAATTGCTAATCAAAAAGGCGGGGTAGGTAAAACCACGACAGCAATTAATTTTGCGGCAAGTTTGGCACATCTTGGACAATGTTGTTTATTGATTGATATGGATCCGCAAGGTAATGCAACCAGCGGTTTAGGAATTAATAAAAATATTTTAGAAAAAACGATATACAATGTTTTAACAGATGAAATTTCTCTGGATGATATACTGCAAGGCACCGTCATGGACTGGCTTGATATTGTGCCTGCAACTATCGAGCTGGGTGGAGCAGAAATAGAGTTGGTTAATATGGAGAATAAGGAAAAAAAATTAAAATTTGCATTAGAAAAATTTCAAAAAGCATATAAACATATTATCATAGATTGTCCTCCGTCCTTAGGATTACTTACAATAAATTCTTTAGTTGCAGCAGATACTGTTTTGATACCAATGCA
>JAISRA010000024.1 GCA_031273885.1 Endomicrobium sp. | reverse complement strand
ATGCCCAAATTATTTTTTCTTCTTTTTCTACTACAATTTTTTTAGTAGGGTATATTGCTTCAACTATTTCTTCAGGCTTAAACCACAACTTAATTTCTCTTTCAGATTCAAACATATCAGAAGAACAGTGAACAACATTTTCATAAACGCCTTTAGTTGTTATCCTTCCGTATGCTCCTCTAATTGAAACAGGATCCGCCTCCTCAGGGTTTGTAGCTCCTGCAATTTTTCTCATTCTTGAAATAGCATCTTCGCCTTTATATACAAATGCTAACACTCTGTCCCAAGGTTCGCCATATATTTTACCCTGAATATAATCTATAAGCTCACCAAAAAAAGGCTTATCTTTAAGCTGATAATAATGTTCCTCTGCCAACTCCCTACCAACTTTTATCGCTTTAGCCCCTATAATAATCATTCTTGCCTCTGAAAGTTTAGTTAAAATATTTCCTGTTAAAGATTTCTTAACCCCATCAGGTTTAATCAAAATCAAAAGCTGTTCGATCGCCATACTATTCTCCTTTTTTTAGATTCGCACGTTTTTTACAAACATTGTAATATCTTGCTCCTGTGCCAAGTATGCCGGAAAAAGCATATAGGCTAAACAATATAAAAATAATATTTTGCGGGAACGCCAGAATAAGCAGTATCAGCAAAATTATCAAGACCAAAAACCTGAAAGCTTTTGGTTTTGATAATTTAATTTTTTTGAATGAAAGATATTGAATATTTGAAACCATAAGCATAGATAAAATTATCATTACAATAGGCATTGTCCTAAAAAAAATAGGCATGTTTTTCATTAAAATTGGTATTGTTTTAAATGTTAAAGTCTGTCCCGGAACTGCGATAAATAATTCATAACTAAGCACAAAAGATATCAATAGTCCCGCTGAAGCTGGCGTCGGAAGCCCTATAAAAGAGTTGTGTATCACTCCATCTTTGACATGTACATTAAATTTTGCTAGTCTCAAGCTGCTGCACAAAACAAATAATATCGCAATTGCTACACCAGTCTTTCCCATAGAATTGAGAACAAGTTGGTACATAATAACCGACGGAGCTATGCCAAAAGACACTAAGTCACCTAAAGAATCAAGCTGAACACCAAATTCACTTGTCGTTTTTGTAAGTCTCGCAACTCTTCCGTCCATCATATCAAAAAATATTGAAATTATAAGAAGCCATGCTGCTTTTGTGAAATCTCCATTTATAGCCGATATTACCGACAGATAACCGCAAGACATGTTCCCACATGTTAAAATACTCGGTACTATATAAATGCCTTTTTTCAGTTTTTCACTCATACCAATTCCTTATTTAGAGTTGCAAAAATTGTTACTCCAGCTATAACTTTCTCACCTTTTTTTACTTTAACATCGACGTTTTTTGGCATATGTAAATCAACTTGCGAACTAAACTTTATGAGGCCTATTTTATTACCAATATTTAAGACATCTCCAGGTTTGACCCATGATACACATCTTCTGGCAAGTACTCCCGCAATTTGTTTAACAATATATTTGGTATTTTCATTTTCTATTGTAATAATATTTTGTTCGTTAACTATATGCGCTTGTGGATCCATAGCTTTTAAAAATTTACCAGATTTATGTTCAACACTTAACACCTTGCCCGCAACTGGAGAACGCTGCAAATGTACATCTAGAACAGATAAAAATACTCTTATAATTTTTTCTGTTTCATTTTCACTTACTTCTAAAACTGTTCCATTACATGGCGAGAGAATTAAGCCATCACCTTTCGTGATTTCTATTTTAGGATCTCTAAAAAAGTATAAACAAAAAAGCGCAACAAGAATAAATAAAATCCCAATTGTACTTGATATCATGCCAAAACCAGAAACTACAATCATTGCCAAACCTAAGACAAACGGAACCATAACAAACGGATAACCTTCTCTTACAACTTGCATATAAATTTCCTTTGATAAGAAGAGTAACCACTACAAGTAATATAAAACCCCATTTTTACTTAAGCTTAACTATGATTTTACAAAAAAACGTAATACAATGTCAAAAACTATTGAAAAATAAGCCTTTTTTTAGTATTTCACCTTCACTTTCTTATTTTGCAATTATTTCTTTTTTTCTAATTTCCAAGATAAATATGTGTTTATAAAATTGTTAATTTCTCCATCCATAACTAAACTAACCTGTGACGTTTCATATCCTGTCCTGTGATCTTTTACAAGTTGATAAGGCATAAAAACGTAAGAGCGTATTTGACTACCCCATTCTATAGAACCTTTTTCATTATAGTGTTTTTCATAAGAAGCTCGCCGTTTTTCTCGATCAAACTCATAGAGTTTCGCTTTTAGGAGTTTCATTGCGGTCGCCCTATTTTTTATCTGCGAACGATCAGTTTGAGATTGTACTATTATTCCAGTTGCAAAATGTGTAATTCTTACGGCAGAATCTGTTTTATTAATATGCTGACCGCCAGCTCCAGAAGCTCTATATGTGTCAATTCTTATATCTTTATCTTCAATAACTATGTTAATAGTATCATCAACTTCAGGTATAACATCAACAGAACTGAAAGATGTATGCCTTCTTTTATTCGCATCAAATGGAGAAATTCTAACAAGCCTGTGAACACCTATTTCTGACTGCAAAAACCCATAAGCATACTCACCTTTCACTATCATTGTTATGCTTTTTATTCCAGCTTCATCGTCATCTAAACTATCAACAACTTCTATTGTGAAACCTTTGTCTTCAGCCCATCTGGAATACATTCTTACTAACATTTGTACCCAGTCACATGATTCCGTGCC
>JAISRA010000080.1 GCA_031273885.1 Endomicrobium sp. | reverse complement strand
CAGAAATAATGTTCTTTCTTTATCTCTTGCAGAGATGAGAGCAGTTCAAGATTATTTTAAAAAACTTAAAAGAAATCCTATAGATGTTGAAATGGAAACTATAGCTCAGACTTGGAGCGAACATTGTAAACATAAAACGCTTACAGGAATAATAGAATATACAGAAGAAAAAGGTAGCAAAAAGATAAAAAGAACGTACAATAATCTTCTAAAAGAAACCATTTTTAAAGCAACGTTCGAATTAAATAAAAAATGGTGTTTGTCTGTTTTTAAAGATAATGCCGGGATTATCGAGTTTGATTCTAAGAATGGGATTGCTTTTAAAGTTGAGACGCATAATCATCCTTCTGCTCTTGAGCCATATGGAGGGTCAGCGACAGGCGTCGGCGGTGTTATAAGAGATATTTTAGGTGTTGGTCTTGGAGCAAAGCCTCTAGCTAATATGGATGTGTTTTGTTTTGGCGACCCTAATACAGAGGCTTCAAAAGTTCCGGAAGGAATGCATCATCCTAAAAGAATAGCGAAAGGAGTTGTTTCTGGCGTTAGAGATTATGGAAACCGGGTGGGAATCCCTACAGTTAACGGATCTATCTGTTTTGACGACGGATACATGGCAAATCCACTTGTTTACTGCGGAACAATGGGGATAATACCGAAAAATAAAATAGAAAAAAAAGTTAATTCCGGAGATTTAATTTTGGTTGTAGGCGGAAGAACTGGTAGAGACGGAATTCATGGAGCTACATTTTCTTCAATACAGCTTGATCAAGAGTCTGACGTAAGTGCAGTTCAAATAGGAAACCCTATAGTCGAAAAAAAAGTTTTGGATACTATGCTTAAAGCAAGAGATTTAAATCTTTATAGAGCTGTCACTGATTGCGGTGCGGGTGGTTTATCAAGTGCTATAGGCGAGCTTGGCGAAAAAACTGGAGCTGTTGTTTATCTGGACAAGGTGTCACTGAAATATGACGGTCTACATCCGTGGGAAATATGGATTTCGGAAGCGCAGGAGAGAATGGTTTTTGCGATTCCGCCAAAAAATAAGAAAGAAATAGTTGAAATATTTAAAGAAGAAAATGTTGAGGCTGTTTTTGTAGGCGAATTTACAAATGACAAAAAATTGACTCTCATATATGACGGTGATGTTGTAACAAGTATTGATATGTCTTTCCTTCATGACGGCATTCCTAAACCTACAAAATCTGCGATTTATACGATAATGAAAGAAAAAGCTCAAAAACCGATTAAACTGGATTCTTCAGAGATTTCAAAAGCTTTAAAAGCTTTACTTTCAGATTTGAACGTTTGTTCTAGAGAATGGATTATAAGACAGTATGATCATGAAGTACAAGGCCAGACAATCATAAAGCCGTTACAGGGAAACAGTATAGAAGTGTCGGGTCCTGGCGACGCTGCTGTTATTTTCCCTTATACTGTTGTTAAAGGTACAAAAAAAGGAATCGTTTTATCCAATGGTTTAAATCCTCAATACGGGAAAATAAATACTTATAAGATGGCATCATCTGCCATAGAAGAATCTTTAAGGAATGCCGTTTCTGTTGGAGCTGATATTGAAAAAATAGCACTTCTAGATAATTTTTGTTGGGGTAATCCTAACAATCCTGAAATTTTAGGAAGTCTTGTACGTGCAGCTAATGCTTGTTACGATATGTCAAAAGCTTTTGAAGTTCCTTTTATATCAGGGAAAGATAGTCTGCATAACGAGTACTCCATTAGTGGGAAAAAATATTCAATACCTCCAGCACTTTTAATATCTGCAATTGGAGTTATTGAAGATGTAACAAGAACAATTACAATGCCGTTGAAAAATGAAGGTAATAAAATATTTGTCCTTGGAATCACAAGAAATGAATTAGGCGGTTGTGTTCTTGCTAAAATAAAAAATATTGCCGATGGTATTGTGCCTGACGTATATCCAAAGGAATCAAAAGCTATAATGAAAAAGATTTATCAGGCAGTAAATAAAAACTTAATAGAGTCTTGTCATGACTGTTCTGAAGGCGGGCTTGCAGTTGCAATTAGCGAAATGGCATTTGCTTCTGGAAAAGGCGTAAAAATAAATATAGATGCTGTTAAAACTGCCCCCCCGGATCAGTTGACAATTGGTGAAATACTGTTCTCGGAATCAAATGGCAGGTTCGTTGTTGAAGTAAAATCTGAAAATGAAAATGGATTCGTAGAGATTTTTAAAGGTTCAGTTTTTTCTGAAGTCGGCTATGTAAGTGACGATAAAAAAATAGTTTTTGAGAGCAAGGAAAACAAAATAAAAGTGCAGGAAAAACTTGAAGTCCTTTTAAATTCTTGGTGCAGCTCTATTAATTGGTAAATGTCGTTTAAATTTTTCAACTTGTAAATTAAATTTATGCTAGGATAAAATATGAAGAAAGTTAAGGTATTGATTTTGAGAACCGCGGGAACGAATTGCGATTATGAAACACAGGCCGCTTTTGAGTTGTGTGGAGCTGTTGTTGAACGCATGCACATCAACTCGCTCATTGAAAAAAAAGATAGAATATTCGAATATGATATTTTGGCATTCCCTGGAGGGTTTTCTTACGGCGATGATATTGCCTCCGGTAAGATATTGGCAAATGAAGTTAAAAACAAACTTGGCAATGCAGTTAAGAAATTTGCATTAAGTGGCAATCCTATCATCGGTGTATGTAACGGTTTTCAAACCCTAGTCAAAATGGGACTACTGCCAGATCCTAAACTTTTTGAACAAATTTCTACTCTTTCTTTTAATGATTCTGATAAATTTGAGTGTCGTTGGGTTTATTTAAAAACTGAAAGTAAGTCTAATTGTATTTGGACAAAAAATTTGCCTGATATAATTAATTTACCTGTAGCTCACGGTGAGGGTAAATTTATTCCAATTGATAACAAGCTTTTAGAAAGTTTAAACAAAAATAGTCAAAATGTTTTTAAATATTGCACAAAAAACGGTGAGAAACCAGGCTATCCTTTAGTTCCAAATGGATCTGTAGATCATATAGCTGGAATATGTAATGTTAAAGGAAATATTTTTGGTCTTATGCCTCATCCAGAAAGATATGTTTTTGCCTTGCAACATCCATTAAAGGAAGGATTTGACGGTAAATATGGTTGGGGAAAAATCATATTTCAGAACGCTGTTAATTTTGTAAAGTAATGCCAAGAAGTACTAAAAATAAAATAGAGCTATAGAGAAGGCATTTTGGCTTATATACTAAATTAAAAAATGCATATGTTACGGTGTGAGTTTCACTATATACAAAAATATTCAGCTCAATAATTTCTATTCGGTGCAGAGGTATTGTAGTAAAATTTGAAAAAAATCAAATATTTCGAATAATAATTCTTGCTAAATTCACATAAATGCAATTCATCATTTTGTATTGTATAGTCTCATAAGTCTCATGTTCTTTACAAGTCTTTTTCTTCAGTAATTAAGTTCCCTACTTACTAAAATACAAACCTCAGTTTATTGTCAATGCTTTTATTATTTTATAAAATTAAGTGAAATCTAAAGTTTATAAAAAGGTATGCAAAACGGACTATGCTAAACTATATTGGATATAATAATCGTAATAAATAAGAAGACAATGATAGAGGTTTTGATTTTGCATACTCAAAAAGTGGCTGTATGTTATTTATATGAGGGTTCATATAAGAATTTTATGAATACTAGGCAAGTATGAATTTGAGTTTTGTGACAGCCGTCTTGGCAATAGTAAAAACAGGATTGGGAAGTTATTATAATTATATCGTTGCAATAATTAAATTTTTAATAAATTAAAAATTAAGATTGGAACGTCGTTAATAAACGGGAGATTAATAGTGAAATTATTAGTTATAGGCTCTGGGGGCAGGGAGCACGCTATATGTTGGCAGTTTTTAAAAAGTTCTAAACTAGAAAAAATATATTGTGCGCCCGGAAACGGTGGCATAGCGCAAATTGCAGAAATTGTAGATATTGAAGTTACTAATTTTGATAAACTTGCAGATTTTGTAAAGTCAAATGGAATAGATTTTACTTTTGTCGGACCAGAAGTTCCTTTATCTTTGGGAATAGTTGATTATTTTCAATTGAAGGGGTTAAAAATATTTGGCCCTTCAAAAAATGCGGCGAGATTAGAATCAAGTAAAATATATTCAAAAGAGTTTATGCAAAAGCACCGTATTCTCACAGCTAGTTACAATAGTTTTTCAAATGTTGATGATGCTCTAAAATTTTTAGAAAATTGGGGGAAAAATAAAAAAGCTGTAGTAAAGGCTGATGGACTTGCCGCAGGCAAAGGCGTTTATATGTGTAATGGCAAAAAAGATGCAGAGAAAGCTGTTAAACATATCATGAATGATAAAGTTTTAGGCAGTGCCGGAAAAAATATAATTATAGAAGAATATATCAACGGGCCTGAGCTTTCATATTTAGTATTTACTGATGGAATATCTTACTCAATTATGCCTGCTTTACAGGATCATAAACGCGTAGATGAGTATGATCGAGGTCCTAATACTGGTGGTATGGGAGCTTACGCTCCAGCACCTTTGGCAACAGATGAAATAAATAAAAAAGTTGAAGATATCGTTTGTAAGGTTGTTAATGGTATAAAAGCTGAAAAACTTGATTATAAAGGCGTTTTGTATGTTGGAATAATTATGAACGAATCTTCACCCTATGTTTTAGAGTTTAATTGCCGTTTTGGCGATCCTGAGACACAGTCTGTTTTGCCTTTGCTTGATACGGATTTGATTGATATTTGCACGGCAATTTTAAATCAAAGCCTTTCAAATATAAAAATTAATTGGAAAAGAAAATTTTCAGTTTGCGTAGTGCTTGCGTCCGGAGGGTACCCAGGAAGGTTTAAAAAAGGTTTTGAAATAAAAGGACTTGAAAATATTAATGATGAAAACACAATTGTGTTTCATGCCGGAACAAAACGGAAAAACGTAAAATTTCTGACTTCAGGTGGCAGAGTACTAGGCATTACATCAGTTGCGGAAGATATAAAAAGCGCTATAGATAAAGTTTATTCAAGTGTTAAAAAAGTGAATTTTGAAAATATGCACTATAGACGCGATGTAGCATGTAAGGCTTTAAATGGTAAACGCAGAATTGATGTTGCAATTATCGCTGGTTCCGTTTCAGATTTAGGGTTGATTAATGAGACAATTAAAATATTGAGAGGATTTGATTTATCTTACAGTTTAAATATCGCCTCAGCTCACAGAACTGCTAAACATTTAAAACAGTGTATTGACAATGCGGAAAGTTCGGAAGTAAAAGTTTTTATAGCTGCTGCAGGAATGTCGGCCGCTCTTCCAGGAGTTATTGCTTCTTCAACAATACTTCCTGTTATAGGTATTCCTGTTGCCGGTAAAAATCTTTCAGGCCTGGATTCTTTATTTTCAATAGTTCAAATGCCTAAAGGGATACCTGTCGCAACAGTCGCAGTAGATAAAGCGGGGGCTGTAAATGCTGCGATTTTAGCAGTGCAGATAATAGCTGTCAGCGATAATACTTTAAGAGATAAGCTTAAAATTTATAAAATAAAACTGGCAGAAGATGTTGTTAAAGAAGATTTTAGACTTCAGAAAGATGGGATAGGAAAATATGTCGAAAGCGTAAAGAAATAGAATGTCAAAAATTATACTTGATACGAATGCATTTAAAATTGCAGTATATAGAATTTCAAAGAATATTTTTGATGAGAATAAAAATATTCAAGAACTTGCTGTTGTCGGGATACAAAATAAAGGCGTATTTCTTGCAAGAAGGATTCTTTCTGAGATTGCAAGGCTGGCTGATGTTGATAAATCCCAAATTCCGTTTGGAACTTTGGATATTACTCTTTACAGAGATGATCTTGATAATTTTGGCCCGGATATGCCCATTATAAAAGATACTGTTATACCTTTTGATATGAGTCGTAAAAATATAATTTTGATTGACGATGTTCTTTATACCGGAAGAACTGTAAGAGCGGCATTAGACGTTTTAATGGATTTTGGTAGGCCAAAATCCATTAAACTTGCGGTTTTAGTTGACAGAGAGTTTCGAGAGCTTCCTATAGAGGCAAAATATACAGGCATAAAATATAAAAGTAAAGAATCCATAAAAGTTGATTGTAAAGAAATAGATGGAATAGATAAAGTTACAGTTGCATCCGTGAAATAATGACATTTACAAGGGAGCATGGAATGTCTCTTAACTGTAAAGACCTGCTTGGTCTTGAGCATCTGGACAAAAAAGACTTACAAACAATTTTGAATTCGGTAAAACCTTTTAAAAGTCTTTTTACAAGATCTGTTAAAAAAGCGCCTACACTGATCGGCAAAACAATAGTAACTCTTTTTTATGAACCTTCAACACGTACAAGAACTTCTTTTGAAATTGCCGCAAAAAGGCTTTCAGCTGATGTTGTTAATGTCGCTATAGATACTTCAAGTGTTGTTAAAGGCGAAAGTCTTATAGATACAGGCAAAACTCTTGAGGCAATGAAAGCGGATTATATAATTATTAGGCATTCTTTGGCAGGTGCTCCGGATATTCTTGCAAGAAATCTTAACGCGTCTATAATAAACGCCGGCGATGGTTTTCATGAACATCCTACTCAAGGTCTCCTTGATTTATACACTATATATGAAAAAAAAAAGAAAATTGAGGGTTTGAAAGTATTGCTTGTCGGTGATATATTACATTCAAGAGTTGCAAAGTCAAATATATGGGCGTTAACAAAAATGGGAGCAAAAGTTGCTGTTGCCAGTCCTCCTACTTTAATTCCTGCAAATATTGAAGATTTAGGAGTGAAAGTATATTACAATTTAGACGAGGCTGTTAAAAAAGCTGACGTTGTAAATATTTTAAGAATACAACTTGAGCGCCAGAAAGAAAATTTATTTCCGTCTGTTCATGAATATATAGAGCTTTACCAGTTGACAAAAGAGAGACTTGCAATGGCGAGACGTGACGTGTTGATTATGCATCCGGGCCCTATGAATAGAGGTATAGAAATATCTTCAGATGTTGCAGATAGTCCCAATGCTGTAATTAATGAGCAGGTTACAAATGGAATAGCTGTACGAATGGCGGTTTTATATTTTTTAAGTCCAGAGAGAAAAGATGCGTCTTCAAATTAAAAATATTAGAATAGTTGATCCGTCGCAGAAAAAAGATTTTGTCGGCGATATCCTTATTGAGAACGGTAAAATCGTTTCAAATCTTTCAAGTAATGCCGATAAAAATATTGACGGTAAAGGTAAAATTGCTGTTCCAGGGCTTATTGATGTTCATTCTCATTTAAGAGAGCCGGGACAGGAAGGCAAAGAAACTATTTACACTGGTACGCGTTCAGCGGCAAAAGGCGGTATAACAACTGTTTTCTGCATGCCTAACACTAAACCTGTTATTGACAATGCCCCGACTGTTGAGTTTATTCTCCTTAAAGCGCAAAAAGAGGGACTTATAAATGTTTTCCCCATAGGCTGTGCTACAAAAGGCTCTGAAGGTGTGGAACTTTCTGAAATAGGCGTTCTTAAAAAAGCCGGAATTGTTGCTGTAAGTGATGATGGTCTTCCTATATCTAATTCGCAAATCATGCGTCGTACATTAGAATATACAAAAATGTTTAAGCTTCCTGTTATTTCACACAGCGAAGATAGCGAGTTAAGCAAAGGCGGCGCTATGAATGAAGGAATAAATTCTACAATCTTAGGGTTAAGAGGTATTCCTAGTCAAGCTGAAGAAGTTATGGTAAGTCGTGATATAATGCTTGCGGAGCTTACTGGTGGATATCTTCATATTGCTCATGTTTCGACTGCAGGATCTGTTGATTTGGTAAGGCAGGCAAAGAAAAAAGGTATACAAGTTACTGCCGAAACATGCCCGCATTATTTTACTTTAACAGACAATATTGTAAAAGTTTATGACACAAATACAAAAATGAATCCTCCTTTAAGAAAGCAAAAAGATGTTGATGCTATAAAACAGGGGCTTGCAGATGGGACAATAGATTGCATAGCTACAGATCATGCTCCTCATATGCAAGAAGAAAAAAACAGAGAGTTTGATTTAGCACCGTTTGGAATTATTGGTTTTGAAACAATGTTGAGTCTTGTTTTAAACGAGCTTGTCGATAAAGATGTTTTAAGCCTTTCTGATGCGATAGCTAAAATGACTTCAAAACCGGCAGAAATTTTTAATCTTTTGGGCAGAGGTTCTTTAAAAGAGGGAAATATTGCCGATATTACTATTATTGATCTGAAATATTCTTATGAGTTTAAAAAGGAAAGTATAATTTCAAAAAGTAAAAATTCGCCTTTTATAGGAAGAAAGTTTAAAGGTGGGACGGTAGCGACTATAGTTGCTGGAAATATTGTCTGGCAGGCAACGACTTAATACTTATCTTTTGAATGAATAGGTATATTGCCAAAAGTAGCTTGAGTTTATGTTGATATTAGTTGTTTTAGCGAGGAACATGTGTGTTGCATATCTACATCTGAAAGATTCGATAAAAGTTATAAAGTAATTTCCAATAAAGAACTATGCACAGGTTATTTTGAATTGAAAATTAAATCAGATGATGTTATTAAACATTGTTCTCCGGGGCAGTTTTTTATGATTGGTATTCCAGGTGTTTTTTTGCGTCGCCCCCTAAGCGTTCATGATGTTAGAAAAGATACTGTAAGTTTCTTGTATAAAGTTGCTGGAAAAGGTACAAAAATATTGTCTGAAATACAGTTTGGCGAGCTTCCGTTTTTAGGACCTCTAGGCAATGGTTACGATTTGGATGCTTACAAAGAGGCAAATCATGTTGTTGTTGCCGGTGGCACAGGAATAGCATCAGTTTATTTTCTTGCATCTAAATTGAAAAAGAAAGGTATTTTGTATTATGGCGTGCGTTCAGAAAAAGATTTAATGTGTCTTCATAAGCTTAAACAAATAGGCTGGGAAGTAACAGTTTCTACTGAAGACGGTTCAAAGGGATATAAAGGCCATATTACTGATTTACTGTCAGAAAAATTAAAAGAAAGCGACGTTATATTTGTTTGCGGACCAACTCCTATGCTTAAAAAAATTTTGCAGATTGCTAAAGAAAAAAATGTAAAAGGTTTTGTTTCATTAGAAGAAAAAATGGCGTGTGGCGTAGGAAACTGTCAGGGCTGTGCCGTAAAAATAGACGGACAAATAAGAATGACTTGTAAAGACGGGCCTGTTTTTAAAATTGAACAAGTGGAGTTATAAATGAAAAAATAAAAAATGTTTTTTAAATTATAATTTTACTTTATGTGGTAGTGTGACTGTATTTAAACATTAAAATAATTTCAGCAAATTCAATAGATAGATATTTGCAGAGTTGGTTTATTTGTTATAAAATAACTGCTTTATATGTCATTTAGGAAAGCAAGCAAGTGTGAAAAAATGAGATGAGATTAGGATTTAGGTAATAAAGATTTTAAAAAATTAAAATTTCCTGATAAGTGGTTAAAAATATGCATAATAGTTTTGAAATCAAATGTTGCAATTTGAGTAAGTGGAACTTATTATTTCATTTATTAGTGTGTGTAGGGGGTAACTTTAGAATTTAATGAGTATCATTTACTAAATGATACAGTCCCTGGTTAGAACCTAATTAATGCTGCACCTAGTCTAAGTTATCGTTTTACTTAAATGTTATAAATTCTGATTTGGTTTAGAAAAGAAAGAAACAAGAATATTCTTTTTAAAAAAATGGATTGCAAATAAAATCTGTATGTCAATATGAACTACAAAGTTTTTTGAAAAAGATCTTTGGAGTGTTTTACGGGAAAGTTATTAGATTTATTAAGAAAAATAGTTCTTGCAAGCACATAAAGGTGTGAGGTTACTAGGTCCTTACTGTGAGTTTATAACTGCTGGAATGATTGTTATTCTAAATAATGAAAAGTTTCTAGGTGCTGAACACAGAAAAATATTTAGATTTGTCAATAAGTAGATAGGAATCTTTATCTATAGGTATTAAAGGTGTTAAAAAAATGATTCAGCAATAAAACATATTAATAACTATTTAATTGTCAGGAATATTTTTTTGAGAAATGTATAAAGTGTAATGTAATGTAAAAGATGATAAACGAGTATAAGCAAGACCTGAAGAAAGAGAACATGGATCTTATGCTAAGAATCACTCTTAGTCAAAAAATATTTGAGAATTCAATGTGAACCCAGATTTAAGTATAAATTTTGCTGGAATTAAATTTAAAAATCCGGTATTTACGGCATCCGGAACTTTCGGTTATGGCTATGAGCTTAAGGATTTAATTCCTTTGAAAAAACTTGGCGGTATTGTAACAAAGACAATTACTTTAAAGCCACGTTCTGGAAACTTGCAGCCTAGAATTGCCGAGGTAGCCTCGGGGATGTTAAATACTATAGGTTTACAAAATATGGGCGTTAAAGTTTTTGTTGAAGAACCTCTTAAAAAGTTAATTAAAATCGGCGTGCCTGTGATTGTAAGTATTGCAGGAGCGACAATCAATGAATATGTTGAAACTGTAAAAATCTTAGGTGTCCAAAACGGTATATCGGCAGTAGAGCTTAATTTGTCTTGTCCCAATTTAAAAAAGAAAATAGTTTGTCATGATTTACCTTTAATGCAGAATGTAATAAAAGATGTAAAAAAAGTATCAAAAGTTCCGGTTATTGCAAAACTTTCTCCTCTTGTAACCGATATATCTGAACTCGCGTTAGTTGCGCAGAATGCGGGAGCTGACGGAGTAACTCTTGCAAATACTTATCCTGCGATGGCTATAGACGTTAAAGCTTTTAAACCAAGACTTTCTACTATAAAAGGAGGAATGTCTGGAGCTTGTGTGAAACCTATGTCTGTCAGATGTGTATATGATGCGTATAAAAATATAAAAGTACCTATCATAGGTTGTGGCGGTATAATGACAGGCGAAGATGCTGTTGAATTTATGCTTGCTGGTGCTAGGGTGGTAAGCGTGGGTAGTGCTAGTTTAGTTTCTCCGAAAAGTTTAGTAAATATTATTGATGAGTTTGAAAATATATTAAAAGAAAAAAATATAAAATCAGCAGAAGAGATAATTGGATTGCTTAACAAAAACTGACAAAGGTAAGGTAATTATTAAAATGAAAAAAATTATATTGGCGCTTGATGTTTATGATTTTCAAAAAGCTGAAAAACTTGTAAAAGAAACAAGTTCTTATATCGATGTTTATAAAGTTGGGTCCATATTGTTTTTACAGTCAGGCAAAGAAATAATAAAAATAATAAAAGACAATGGAAAAGATGTGTTTTTAGATTTAAAATTTCATGATATTCCAGCTACTGTAAAAGGTTCAGTTGAATCTGCAAAAAAACTTGGAGTGTTTAGCTTAACTGTTCATTCAATCGGTGGAGAGGAGATGCTTAAAGCGGCTGTGTCTGTTGAGAATAGACCAAAAATCTGGGCAGTAACTGTTTTAACAAGCCAGATTACTACTCTTGAAGAAGTTGTAGGAAGAGCAAAACTCGCAAAAGCTTGCGGTATAGATGGCGTAATATCGTCTCCATTAGAAATATCGCTTATAAAAAAAGAATGTGGAAAAGATTTTAATGTTGTTAGTCCTGGGATTAGGCCTGCAAAGGCTAATGACGATCAAAAAAGAGTGGCAACTCCTGAGATAGCTGTAAAAGCAGGAGCAGATTTTATAGTTGTAGGAAGACCTATAATAGAATCTGAAAATCCGGCTGAAGTTGCAAAAAGTATTTATGCAAGTACGCTGATAAAATGAATCTTACTGTAAAAAATACAAGTAATTTATTCCTTGAAAACTGATGTCGTTTTTACATTTGAATTTTATTATTTTTTGCCGATAAGAAAATCTTCTATTACGGAGCGTGGCAGACGTATCGCTTTGAATATTGATTGTTTTTCAATATCTGTAGTAGTATTATTATATAGTATTATGAAAACATAAGGGTACCGTTATATTTTTGATACAGTTTTGCATATTGGCTAGAAATATTTGGAATATTATTTATGATATCGTGAGTAATATTGCAATTTAAATACTTCTCAAAGATAGTACTTGTTGGAACTTTAATAAAGGAGATATGAATGCAGCAAGAAAAACTAAAAGAATTGTTTAAAAAAAACAGAGCTCTCCTGAACGGACACTTTAAACTTTCAAGCGGACTTCATTCGGACACATATTTTCAGTCTGCTTTAATTTTGCAGTATCCCAGAGAAGCGGCTAATCTTGCTCAGGAACTTGCAAAAGAAATTAAAAAAAATAACATAGCTGTTGACGCTGTTGTTTCCCCCGCACTGGGCGGCATTATTATTGGTCATGAAATGGGTAGAGCGTTAAATACACGTGCAATATTTACTGAAAGAGTTGACGGGAAGGTATCTTTAAGAAGAGGTTTTTCAGTAAATGATGGAGAACGAGTTTTAGTTGTTGAAGACGTTATAACAACAGGTCTTTCTACAAGAGAAGTTATAGATGTATTGAAATCCATCGGCGCTAAAGTTGTTGCTGTTGTGTCGCTTGTAGATAGAAGTGCGAAAAAAATTGATTTTGGCATTCCTAGATTCTCTCTTTTGAGTCTTGAAATTAAGAACTATAAAGAAGAAGAATGCTCGTTGTGTAAAGAAGGAAGTATAGTAATAAAACCCGGCAGCAGAAAGTAAATATGTAGTAGTTTTTATATAATTGGCAAGCTTAGTTTGAGAAAGTGAGAATTCAATGGAAACAGAAGTAATAAATAATTTATTAACCTTTAAATTCAATATGATACAGACAGTTGCTTTAGGCGTTGTTATGTATTATTTTGGGGTTTTTCTCAGAAATAAAGTGCGTTTCTTTGTAAAATTATCAATTCCTGCGTCTGCAATTGGAGGTTTAACAATTGCTGTTCTTGTATCTCTTTTACAATATAATAATATAATTGCCGTATATTTTGATGCAACTTTGCAAGAAATATTAATGATAATGTTTTTTTGTACCGTTGGTATGAATGCCAGTTACAAGCTTCTTATGAACGGTGGATTATTAATAGCTGCTTTTTGGGGTATTTGTGCTTTAACTGTTATGTTTCAAAATCTTGTAGGTATTTTTGTAGCTAAGTTTTTTGGAGTAGATCCTCTTATTGGAATTATTTGCGGTTCTGTTTCTATGATAGGTGGTTTAGGTACAGCTGGTACTTTTGGAAGTTTCTTTGAAAGTACTTTTGGTGTTCATGGAGCGACGGTAGTCGGTATTGCATGCGCAACATTCGGTATGATTGCCGGTTCTGCGTTAGGTGGGCCATTATCCGAGTGGATTATTAAAAGACATGGAATAACTACTCCTCATGCAGAATTGCTTAGTAAACACAAAAGTAATACTGGTGATCAATCCTCAGACTATGAGGAAGTTGGCGTTCTTGTTCAGGAAGAAGGAGTACTTCCTTTACCTTCTGAAGAAGAAGGCGTTGTCAGCGGATACCATTTAATGAAAAACCTTTCTTGGGTTTTGGTTGCTATGGGTTGTGGGGCAGTGTTTAGTTTTTATTCTAATAAAGCGGGTATTGTGTTGCCTGCTTATTTAGTTACAATGGTTATAGCTGTTTTATTCCGTAATTTAGGAGATGTTTCTAAATTGTTTGAAATAGATACCAAAGCTATAGGTATGATATCGGATATCTCGCTTGCTATTTTTGTAACTATGGCCATAAGCACTTTAAATTTAAGCCAATTAGTAGGACTGGCGGGACCTATTTTATTGATGTTGTCAGTTCAAGTGATTGCCATTGTCGTTATTGCATATTTCCTCATTTTCTGGTTGCTTGGTAAAGATAATGAATCTACTGTTATGTCTGCGGGTTTTGTTGGCTTTGGTTTGGGAGCGACACCTAATGCTTTAGCAAATATGCAAACAGTATCGTCAAAACATGGACATGCCGTAAAAGCATTTTTTGTAGTGCCGATAGTGAGTGCTTTTTTAATTGATTTTACTAATGCGATAATTATCATGTTTTTTGTAAATATGTTTAAATAAACAATTGTTATATGAGGAGACAATCAGAGTGGCTATCACATATGAAAAAGCAGGCGTAAATATTGAAGCAGGTAATGAACTTGTGAAAAGACTTAAAAAGAAACTTCCTAAAATTGGTGGATTTGGAGGATTATTCCCGATTAGCGGAACAAAATATAATCTTGTAAGCTCTACTGATGGAGTAGGTACAAAGCTTAAACTTGCTTTTTTGTTAAATAAACACAATACAGTAGGCATAGATCTTGTGGCTATGAATGTAAATGACTTAATATGTGTAGGAGCAAAACCTCTATTCTTTTTGGATTATTTTGCTTGCGGAAAACTTGATGTAAGTCAGGCTGAACAAGTTATTAAAGGCATAGCTAAAGGATGCGAAATATCAGGTTCGCAGCTTATTGGCGGAGAAACTGCTGAAATGCCCGGATTTTATAAAGACGGCGAGTATGATTTAGCAGGTTTTTCAGTTGGAATAATTGAAAAAGGTAAAGAAATCAATGGAAGTGAAATAAAACAGGACGACATTATAATAGGGTTGCCATCAAGTGGGCCCCATTCAAACGGCTACTCTCTCATAAGAGAAGTTTTTTCAGAAAGTGAATTAAAAAAAAAATCAAAACAATTGTTTGCACCTACAAAGATTTATGTCAAGGAGATTCTTGCAGTTCTTAAAAAATTCAATTTAAAAAAACAAAACATAGTAGGCATTGCTCATATTACAGGGGGAAGTTTTTACGATAAAATAACAAGAATTTTGCCTGATAATATTAGAGCTATTATTAAAAAGAATTCATGGAAAATTCCTAAAATTTTTAAAATAATTAAAGAAAAAGGAAACGTTTCCGAAGATGACATTTACAGGACTCTTAATATGGGAATAGGTATGGTTTTAATCGTTCACCCTGACATTGCTTTACAGGTAAAAAAATTTATTAAAGGTGCAAAGGCAATAGGGTATATTAAGAAAGGCAAAAAAGGTGTTGAGCTTATATGATGCGCATTGCGGTGTTAGTGTCAGGCGAAGGCTCAAATATGCAGTCTATAATAGATTCTACAAAAAATGGAAATTTAAAAGGAATTGCGCAAGTTGTTTTGGTTATTTCAAATAATTCAAACGCTTATGCTCTAAGACGGGCTGAAAACGAAAATATTAAATTCGTATGCATAGAGGAGAGAAAGAATTTTGGAAACGAAAAATCTTTTAATGGAGCAATATTAGAAGAGTTAGAAAAGGCGAAAACCAATATTGTTTGTCTTGCAGGTTACATGAAAATGATAGGACATGTAATAATAGAGGCTTATCATAACAGAATTCTCAATATTCATCCCGCTCTTTTGCCAAAATTTGGAGGGAAAGGTATGTACGGACATTATGTTCATGAAGCTGTCGTAAAAGCTAAAGAGACAGAATCAGGCGCAACAGTGCATTTTGTCGAAAAAGAATACGATAATGGAGAAATAATTATACAACAGAAAATTGAAGTTTTTAAGAATGATTCTCCTGAAGATGTTGCTAAAAAAGTTTTAGTGATTGAGCATCAAATATATCCAGAGGCAATAAAAAAAATTATAGAAAACAAAATGTAAAATTAAAAATTAAAAGTAAAAAATGAAATGAACAAGATGTTTTTTGTCTGTCGTCTTTAAAAAACTGGTTTTTGTTATTTAAGGGGTTGTGTCATACTCGTGAAAATAGTAATGAACATTCAAGCTATTGTTTAATACATAATAACTTAAATAAAATAAAAATAAGAGGTCAAAAATGATATCGCGTTATACAAAGCCTGAAATGGCTGACATTTGGTCAGATGAAAACAGATTTCAAAAAATGCTTGAGATTGAAATTTTTGCCGCCGAAGCTATGTCAAAACTTGGAATTGTTCCCAAGAAAGCAGTGGAAACAATAAAGAAAAAAGCTAAAATTAATGTTAATAGAATCAGTGAGATAGAACTTACTGTAAAGCATGACGTTATATCTTTTCTTACTGCAGTTGTTGAAACTATAGGTCCTGAAGGCAGGTTTTTACATTTAGGCATGACTTCTTCCGATGTTTTAGATACTGCTACGGGGGCTCAGTTGAGGCATTCAACAAAACTACTTATTAATGAGACGAAAAAATTATCAATTATAGCAGCTAAGCTTGCAAGAAAATACAAGATGACGCCGGTTATGGGGAGAACTCACGGAGTTCATGCAGAACCTATGACGTTTGGTTTAAAAGTAGCTTCTTGGTATTGTGAAATCATGAGATCTTTAGACAGACTTAACTTTGCTCTTGAAACGGTAAGCTATGGAAAAATATCTGGGGCTGTAGGTACGATGGCACATTTGGATCCCGCTATAGAAAAGTATGTATGTCAAAAAATGGAATTAAAACCTGAACCTGTATCAACACAGATTATTCCGCGCGACAGACATTCAATTTATTTCTCCACGCTTGCCCATGTAGGTGCGGGTCTTGAAAGAATTGCTATAGAAATAAGACATTTACAAAGA